>DRDE01000080.1 GCA_011040095.1 Nitrospirota bacterium | reverse complement strand
GCAATGCGGAGTCCGTCGATGTGAGCCTCTACCCGGTCGTCGAGTTTGGCAAGATCATTCAGTGAATAGTGAGGCTCGCGCACAGCCATGTCACGAAGCAGCCAGAGGAAGGCCGCTTCTTCTGCGTGCTGCTCTATAATCACTGGAATAATGTTCATGAGTACCCTGATGGCCCCTGTTTCTTTGCCAATATCCTACTCTAATCGACGTTCCAGAGTTATGACCGCATTCAAGCTGAATCAGTAAAACCTGCTGGCTCTATGTCTTTTAAAAATGGATTTGACTTATAGTCTACTTTGGAAAGAAAGGCTTTGATTAATTGATCACTTTGAACAGTTTCAAGATCGACAGAAGGATATAGTACCTCACGAGGTACTGGTGGCCCATCAGGGGCCTCTTCGTCTCGTGGGTAATACTTTATAAGTCTTTGTAAAACCTTTTCCTGCCAATCCAGAAAGAGCGACTTGTCTTGAAGAACGAGTAATGCAATCTGAGCTGCAAACCCGCCCTCCTGTTCTGCTGATCCATATTCTGACACATTCCATGTATTTACAATAGTTAGTAAGGCAAGATCTATTGCCCCCCGGATCGGTCCTTTCCACTCAGATTCTTCCATTCCTTCGGGTTGAACATATTCGTTACCCATAACTAAAACCCAACATGACTCGAGAAAATCATAAGGCGTTTTATCAGACGAGAGTTTTCTGAACCGATACACAACCCACTCTGCACATCCGATTGCAAAGGCAGTAACCCCGCGATTAGAAACTTTACTCAGAACGGTCATTGTGCCTTCGTTAGGCAGGTGTATTTTTTCATATGGATCCCAGTCACTCCACTCATGCTGCACATTTTTCTGAGAAATTATGTGGATAGGAATGTATTTTGGCGTAATTAGTGACATGATCTAACTCCTATTATGATTTCCTATCATACTCTACTCTACCTTAACCACAATCATCAAACTCTATAGGTGCGCACAGCTTTATTTCAAATCCGTTATTTTCTTGAGCGCAATTCATTAGAGCTTGGCAGGAACAACATACCGGTGCTCCTTTAATTTTTAAATAGAGCGTTCCCTTAGGCTTGCCATTCGCTTGCTTAAATATGTCTTCTATAATCTTCGCCTCCGCATCCGCTCGTTTATTACGAAAACTTTTTTCGGGGTACTTGTAATTCCCCTTACCCTTGCCACAAGAAACATTAGATTTGTCTTTTTTCTTAATACCTTCTGCGAAGCCCATTTCCTTATACTTATCGCCTCGAGTTTCAGAAATACTAGATCCCATAAGCAATCTTCTACCATCTTTAGATTCAAAACAGCTTCCAGCACTTACAAAAGGCTTATTTTTCCTATACTCTGGTGCCTTATCCTCAGCATTTTTGGCTTGTCTGGCAGCTGCTCGGCATTCTGGAATGTTAGCTCCTGCCACAGGTTGCTGAGCTATTCCACCCAAACACGCAGTATTCCCATGATTCATCATCATCTTGTCACTGAGCCGGCAAGCGTTCTTCCCATCAAGCTTTACGTCAAAGGAATAAAGAAGCCATGTCGCTTCTTTCATATTCGTACTGGATTTTACCCCACCACCAGCCGTCCCTGGTTCATCTCCTGTACAGCGGCTAAACTCCGAGCCTTTAACGGCTGCCATTTTCTTTCCGTCAACCTTGACCGTCTTAGTCCCCTTTTTCAGGTCGCTGGACATGGAAACGATTATTGGATATGGAATAGGCACCGGACCACCCGGTGATGGTGTTTTGCAAACGTCGGGAATGGTTGATTTTGCTATTCCCATGCTCCCTTTATGCACCAGGGAGTTAGTCTTTCCGTTTACATGTATGGTAACAGCCATCAGGCCATTCCCCCTTCTTTAATATCTGCCCGAAATATAGCAGCAGTACGTTCGCCGCCTTCCGAGCTTGTCCATAAAAGGGTGTGGGGTCCTTTCGCGTATCCCTTTTCAGCGGCAGCGGTAATGAGATTAATGAACAAAGGACCGGAAGCTGCGCCAACATCTCCCCAGCAATCGGCAGGCGCCATGTAGTCCGATGGATCGATAAAGTGTTCGGATAACCTGCAAAGCATAAAACCGAATTCATCGGCTCGATAGGCTTCGCCATTCTGGTCGCAAATCGTATAATTGATCCGTAACTCGTCCGGTAATCTCTGTATCGTATTCCTGACTGCCTCAGTCAGGCCCTGTCCAATACACACTGTTTCCGTCTTGATCCTATTTTTTTCAATTGCAGTGGATATTGCAACCAACTGGGCCTTAACAGGCAACTTGTACTTATTGGCGGTGTATTTGGAGCAGATAAGACAAAACGCTGCCGCTTCCCCTGGTATAAAACCCCACGCATTTGATGGTTTGTGCAATTGATCATTATCTTCTATCCAGTCCAGAGTATCAGGGTCGATGTAGCTGTCTACGCCGCCTACGAGACAAAATTCGGTAGTTCCATCTGACACTACTTGGCTTCCCCTTTCCAGAGCCATAAGCCCTGCTGAGTGTCCTTTCAACTCTGTCCGGACATCTTTGATGAAAGAAGGATATTTCCTTACATCCTTGACTCTCTCTGATAGTTTGGATGACAAATCATCAGGCAATCCCGGTCGACTTTCAGGCAGGCCAATGATAACTGGAATTTGTCCTGTTTTTACAGACAATTCATTTAATGAAGAAACAGTTTCTTCGATAGCAGGAAAAGCCAGATCAACATATCGCTGAGCGCCAGTCGAATCTTCATTCAAACCTGGAACCATTGCAACCACATAAGGATCGCCTTCCTGATTAATCATATATGGATGATCTGCAAAGCCTGATATTCCTGCGCGTACAGCCGCTGAAGTAGCAGGTGCACTTAACCCTACCGATGTCAAAGCCCCAAGGCCTACGATGCATACCGGATCCTTCATGGATGTGATCTCACGCTGGTCATTTGTTTATACCAACTGCCATGCATTACTCGGCTTCTCCTCTTCCGATTGAAGTATGCGCCGTTTGACCCTGATTGTTGTATTCAGCAATTTTAACACCTTATGATGGCACTCCAAATTTGTATGCCATACCATTACAACTTTCGGTAAATCCGGCTTAACGATCACTGTATGCAGAACAGCTCTATGTTCTTCTGTTGTGTTGTCATCAAAATGAGTTGTGAATCCAATCGATATCCGTGGTAAGCGGAATTTAAGCACACCGGCAGGTGTCATGTTATATAGTTCAAACAGCTCTTCTCCCTTGAGATATCCTTTGGCTTGCTGGTCTTTCGGTGCGCACTGATAGTAACTTTCATTGAAATCTTCGGCTAATAGTGGTTGTCGAGTCTTTTCCCAATTCTTATCATAAGTACCCGCTAGTTCTACCCTTGGTGACCAGTTGCCCGCAATAGGTCCGAAACCCGCTGGATATGATTTTAGCTTCCAATTGCCTATTAAAGAAGAAGTATCTTCAATATTAGGAGCAGGTTTTCCTATCAGGTGATCCGCCTTTGTGGCAAACCCGCGGCCAACCGGGTTGCGTGGTTCCCAGCCATGATGTTTCGGATTTTTTGAAGTCTGATCAGTACCTCCAAAGGCTCGCTCATATGTCAGTGGTATCTTTACGAATGGTTGAGGTCTGCTTAAAGAGACGCCTAAGAGAGATTTTTGCCACATCCGGTCGCCGATTACGCGCAAAGTTTTTTTAATGTCAGCAACTTTAAGTGTTACATCGACTTTCGTCACAGGCTGCCCATGAGGGGCGTAAGCATGGCCTTCAATAAGAATATCAGTATTTTTTTTTGTGTGAGGTAAATCTGTGTCATAGAGCAGGCTGGCGCTTTGCGGGTCCCCTCGAAACTTGGGGGCGATATTAACTTCTTCTTGCTCTTCTGCAAGTTGAATTGAGCCATCCGGCGCGATGGAAAAAGCGCCTTTGACGGCAACAAGCCAGACTTCGGCGCCATTCTTGTCCCGCACCCATGTTCGCTCGGCTTTAAAAGGAGTGTTATTTGTAAGTGCCCACATGATTAATTCTATCCGTATTATTTACAGAATATTGACAAGGCTAATTGTCAGCGCCTGAATTTTCAGTTGATCTGAACCGACCCGCCCTTGATGCGGTTGACACCGGACGAGCGGTTTAAAAGATATGCGCCGCGTATAAGCACTTTACCGGCGCGGGTGAGGGTAATGCTCGCCTTTCCGCAACGGAGCACAATCTGCTCCTTTGCATCAAACGTAATCCTCCTCCCGTCAACAGTCACATCCTCCGGTTCATCAACCTGTAAATCTATATCCCCGGCCTGCATAATCTCATCTGTAAGAGAAGACAGCGTATCAATGATAACAGGACGCAGGGGATCGTTATTCTCAAAAACAAGCAGGACATCCTGCCCGTCAGAAGCCGCCCGGCGGAGCGCCTGTAATTTCAGCGAGCTTGTAAGTCTCGCCGCCACCCGCCCCTGCATATTCCCTGCATAGTCAACAAACACCCTGCCGTTTTTATCAACATGTGCAACTTTCCCCACCCTGACACCTTCGATTCGTTCAACCGCTTCCCCCTGGCCAAAGTGTGCGCTGTTGTTTTCCGTCACGGATTTTTTCATAATCAATTCCCGAGAATCTTACTTCCTTTCATAACAATATCACCTGAACCTTTAATGGTTATCTTCTTCCCGTTAATGGAAATATCACCGTTTTTCTTCAAAGTTATCGTGGCCTTACCGCATTTTATCGTGAGTTGATCCTTGATCTCTATGACACCCTTCTTGTCCCCTTTTATGCTGAAATCATCCCCTGCATTTAAAGCCATCTTTTTGCCGGATTTAAGGCTGATATCCTTGCCTGCGCTTTCAGATATATTCCCTCCTGCTTCCACGGATTTATTCGCCCCGACATTTTCACTGCTGTTTCCGCCGACATTGACGGATTTCGCGGCGCCTATCTCCTCGGCCTTTGCAGCGCCGATGGTTTCATTCATGGCGGCTCCGACACTGACCTGGTAGGCAGCTCCGACTGTAAGGGACTTGGCAACTCCTATGGTTTCAGAACAGTTGACACCTACGGATTCTGTTTGGTTACTCCCTACAGTAAGGCTCATGTTAGAACCGATTGTTTCTGTATGGTTAGAACCTACTTGTATAGATTTATTATTTCCTATAGTCTCACTCTGATCATTACCGACTGACTTTGTGCGATTGTTGCCTATTGTCATAGACTCATCATGGCCAATAGTCTGATTCTTGTCATTTTCAATAGCAATAGTCCAATCCTTTTGCCCATGCAGGTAGATCTCTTCTTCCCCCTTCTTATCCTCAAATCGGAATTCATTTGAGTCCCCGCCGCCAAGGGAAGAGTCTGATTTTATGGTGCTCTTGGTTTTCTCTCCCGGCAGATCATAAGGCGGTTTGTTGATGCCGTGATAAACACGACCGGTGATAATCGGCCTGTCCGGGTCACCCTCGACAAAATCCACAATTACCTCATGCCCGATCCGGGGGATATACATAGCTCCCCATCCAGCGCCGGCCCATACCTGGCTCACCCGGATCCAGCACGAGCTGTTCTCATCCTTTTTCCCCTCCCGG
>DRDE01000079.1 GCA_011040095.1 Nitrospirota bacterium | reverse complement strand
GGAGTCAGTGCAATAACCTCTCCACTCGCTATATCGGCCTTCCATATGCGCGGCGAGCCTGTTTCATTACCGAAAAAGACGACCTGAGTCCCGTCAGGGTTTATCTGGGGTTGATAATAGAGCCCATTCTCTGAGGGAGAGACTTTTTGTATACGACCATCTGGAAACCACACAAAAACGTCAGAAAAGAAAGTTAAACCCGTTAACTGGAATAAGCCGAATGTAATTAAAGCTGAAAGCAGTACAATCGTTAATTTGATCCACGATCCAGGTTTATGTATAGCACGCTGATAAGACATAGGTTTAAGGTTCAAGGTTTAAGGTTCACAGTTACGAATCAACAAATACAGTGGGTCATCTAAAAATATTGCGTAAAGACCGGATAATGCCTGAGTATCCATAAAGAACAAGTAAAGGCCAGGATAGTATACTGACAATAAACCAGTCCAATTTTTTCATTCTTTTCCATTCATCATCTAACCGTAATTTAACTATCCCTCTTTGAAGACGATTTGGGTTCCCAAAAATGGTGTGGTTGAATCCAAGCTCAACGTCCTGCTCTGTGACAAATGGGAGACGCACCGGGTTCTCCTGTACAAGTTCAAGTATACTTTTAACCGCAATCTGTGGTTTAGCAATGAAGTCTTCATAGTAAAGCCTAATGTAGTTTCCTGCCAACTTCTTCCGAAATATTTCTGTTACAATGTTCCTCACATTCCATAAAACTGAGCTGTCCAGGGGATTTTTCCGCCACCAACCCTCTTTTTTTCTGAGCCAGGAATACGCTGTTGCACGAGGATCCCGAATAAGATGCACAACATATAATTCAATCATTGGAATCATTGTCAATATATGCGCGTATCCAATATTCTTTGAAGAATCAACTATTATCCTGCTATTGGTAATTGACTGAATCGCTTGATAAAGATTCTCCAGGTTCCTGAGATACACATTCAGACGGGCCTTTAACTTTGATTTTGCTCCCGTTTTCAACATAAGCCACGGGACATATCTCGCATGACACGCACTATCCCGCAAATTAACCATTTTTTGAATATCAATTTGGCTGTGGTTTCCAAAAGCCTTATCCAGCACTGTTCTCCAAACTTCACATTTACTGATTTTCATACCGCAGCCGCATTTCCCATCTGATGCTAATCCCCTATCCCATATATCAATTAGTTCACCGGCATTGAAGAAGCCATCGATTTCCCCCAGAATGTTACCCAAAATGGTACTGCCACTACGTGACATTCCAGCTATATACAACACTTTAATTCGGTTTTCATTCATGAGCGCTCCATATCTAATGAATGGTAATTACTCAATTAAATGTGAACTCTTGAGGGAGTGTGTGGGAGCTCCACATATCCATTAAAGGAACGGGGTTTACTCATATCTTGCTGGTTAATTTTGTTTCTAATGCCTCGTTAATACAAACTTTCAATCTCTCAGCCAATATTTTCACAAAAGGTTCTACGAGCATTCCTGCCGGATAAACCGGCAGATCATGAGTTTCGACCTCTTCTGCCAGCTGATCCCAGCCCATTTCAGGACGGTTATGGATTACATATTTTTTCATCGGCATAAAGAGTGTTATTTTCCCCGGGTAATACTCAGGGACATAATTAAAAGCGGCCCGGTCGTTGTTATCCCAGAGTTGTGCCAGAAGAGAGTGCTGATCAGTCCAATTACCATCATTACCTGATACCCTTGACACTATTTTCCCATACCATAATTTACTTCGCCGCCTGAGCTCTCGTGCTTTTTCCATAAAGAATTTTGATTTTTCCCGGGAATCAAGGAGCAATATGTTCCGCAAATGAAAATCAAGCTTTTGTGAGTAGAAAAAAATCTTATCCGGCAAAGACATGGACGGCATTTTTGCCCAATTATGTGTTTCAAAAAAGGCCAGAAGGGCTACTTTATGTCCATGCTTACGGAGCTGTTGTGCCATCTCCAGGGCTATTGTGCCCCCCATACAATACCCTCCCAGTAAATAGGGGCCATGTTTTTGAAATTCCAGCATCTCATGTACATAATGAGAAGCCATATCTTCAATGCTGTTATGGAATGGACGCTCGTTGTCCAGACCCTGTGCCTGCATTCCATACACAGGCAGGCCTTCATCTAAAGAATGAGCAAGATCGTAATAATTAAGCACATTGCCGCCTGCCGCATGGATAAAGAAAAACGGAAGCATATCAGATTTGCCCGGCTTAATCTCGACAAGAGATGACCATGGTTTAGCAAATTTTCCTTCTAAAAGAGTTTTTGACAGTTCAGCAATCGTTGGGGCCCTGTAAAGAGTCGCGAGGGGCAGTCTTCTTCCAAAAGTTTTTTCGATATAAGTAAACAGGCTTACAGCTATCAGGGAACTTCCACCAAGATCAAAAAAATTGTCATTGACACGCACCTGCTCAACCCCGAGCAGTTCCTGCCATATATGAGCCAGTGACTGTTCTACACTATTCCCCGAGGTGTAATGAAATTGAACATGATCTTTTTCTTCCGCACATGCGGGACCAGAAATAGAAGATTCTTTCTGCTCAACGGTTACGTCAACTTCCGGAAAACAGGGAACGCGTACCTGTTTTTTTGTATCAACCCAATACCGTTTCCGTTCAAACGGGTATGTCGGCAGAGGTACGCGATAACGCTTCTCATCTGCATAAAATTCCTTCCAGTTTATCTGAACCCCCGAGAGCCAGAGCCTACCGATTATGTTTAGAATAAACTCTGTATCCGACCTTTGTTCTTTCGGATGACGTATAGAAGAAAGAATAATCCGGTTTTCAGATATATCTTTTTGCTGGAGTGATAATGTGCGGAGTGTATTCCCAGGCCCTACTTCAAGCAACACCCTGTCTGGTTCTTTGAGCAGTTCCTGAATTCCGTTTGAGAAACGGACTGTATTACGGAAATGCAGAGCCCAGTAATCAGGGCTCTGCGCTTCTTCCGGAGTAATCCAGGTACCGGTGACATTTGATATAAAGGGGATTTGCGGAGGATTCAACTTAACTTGTCTTAGTTCTTCAGTAAATGGATTTAAAATAGGCTCCATCATTTTTGAGTGGAACGCATGGGAAGTATTCAAATCGCGGAACACTATCTCCCTGTCAGCAAGCTGTTTTTCAAATTCTTTGACAGCTTCATCAGGCCCGGAAACAGTGCAAACAGAGGGGCTGTTAACAGCAGATAGCGATATGTCTCCATACAGCAACGGCCGAATGTTTTCCTCAGAAAGAAAAACCGCGAGCATCGAACCACGCGGAAGAGCCTGCATAAGTCTGCCTCTGGCTGCTATAAGTGATAAGGCGTCTTCCAGAGAAAACACTCCTGCCAGACAGGCCGCAACGTACTCTCCACTGCTATGGCCAATTAAAGCAGTTGGATGTACTCCCCACGCCATCCAGAGTTTTGCAAGAGCATATTCAATCGCAAATAATGCGGGTTGTGTAATAGAGGTTTGTTTCAGTTTCTGCTCTGCTTCTTCGGCATTTTCCCTGTCGGGGTATAAAATATCGCGTAAATCAAAAGAAAGATGGGGTTTGAAAATCTCAGAGCAGAGATCGATATGTTTCCTGAACTCCGGTTCAGTTTTATAAAGTTCCAATCCCATATTAACATACTGCGAACCTTGCCCGGAAAACATGAATACGATATCCCGAGTTATGGGTTCCTGAAATGATGTTTTAACCCGTTTTGGATCATGTGATTCCAGGATGTTTACAGCATCATTGATGTCCCTGCAGACGATCATCCGGCGATGATTAAGAGCCTTTCGACCATTCTGGAGGGTGTATGCAACATCAGCCAGGTTCACACTTGATTGCTGTTTTAAATGCTTGGCAAGATTTGTCGTCACTGTATCAAGAGCAGTCTTTGTGTTACCCGAAAGCAACAATAATTTCCACGGCCTGAAACTTCCAGAGGCGGTGATTTCCGGAGATTCTTCAAGGATGACATGTGCATTAGTTCCACCAATACCAAAAGAGCTGACACCTGCCCTGCGAGGCATACCGTTACTCTGCCAATTCTTCAACCGGGTATTAACATAAAAAGGACTATTCTCAAAATTAATTTTTGGATTAGGGGTTTCAAAATTCAGGCTTGGTGGGATTTCCTTATGCTGAAGCGCGAGAACTGTTTTGATAAGCCCGGCAACACCGGCTGCCGCATCCAAATGACCGATATTTGTCTTAACCGAGCCAACCGCACAAAATCCATTCTTTTTCGATCGGGCGCGAAAAGCCTGAGTCAGCGCCTCTATTTCGATTGGATCACCGAGAGGTGTACCGGTCCCATGGGCTTCAATATAAGAAATGGTTTCAGGATCTATTTGGCTGAAAGCCTGAGCCGCCGCTATCACCTCAGTCTGACCATCTACGCCTGGAGCTGTATAGCCAACTTTCAGCGCACCGTCGTTATTGATGGCAGAACCTTTAATCACCGCTTGAATATTATCACCATCTTCTAAAGCTTCAGACAGCCTTTTGAGAACAACAATGCCAACCCCCTCACCACCAAATGTGCCCTTAGCTTTTTTGTCAAACGCTCGACAATGGCCATCAGGAGAAAATATCATTCCCTCCTGATAAAGATATCCTATCTTTCGGGGCAAATTGATACAAACACCACCTGCCAGGGCCATATCACACTGATAACTCAGCAGATTCTGGCAGGCCAGGTGCACAGCAACCAGCGAAGTTGAGCAAGCGGTTTGAATTGTAAAACTTGGTCCCCGTAAATTTAGTTTATAAGATACACGGGTGGTGAGATAATCCTTATCAATACTAATCAATTTTTGGAACGCACCCGCTACATCATTACTTTTCTGGTTGGCATATACATTGAACAGATAGTCATTCATACTGGCACCGGCAAAAACACCGATCAGACCCTTATAAGTTTCCGGATTATAACCCGCAGTTTCCAGCGATTCCCACGCAGACTCAAGAAATATCCGGTGCTGAGGATCGATAAGTTTTGCCTCATAGGGACTGAAACCGAAGAGGGAGGCATCAAACATTTCTACGTCATCCAAAAAAGATCCTGCCTTTACATAATTGGGATCATTGTAAACAGCCGGCGGAACTCCCCGGGTCATCAACTCTTCATCAGTAAATTTTGAAATTGATTCAACTCCCTCTCGCAAATTCTGCCAGAATTTATCGATACTGTCAGCACCCGGAACACGCACAGACATTCCGATTATCGCTATGTCGAAATTGTTTTCTTTATCAAGCATGTTATGGTCACTCATCGGCAGATCTCTTTAATTTTTTTATGAACACCTTATTTTGTGCCTGGACCGTATCGAAACTATACTATAATTTTGTTCTCTTTCTTTTGTTCTTTTCTCCGTATTATTGCTTCTCTGCGCGCCTTTGCCCTGTTCTCAACACGATATAAACGCACCTGATCCCCTGCCCTGTCTTTCAAACTCCCCGCAAAAGAACTGACTGTTGGATACTGAAACAACTTGATTACCGGAATATCGTCTCCAAACACCTGCCGCACGCGCTCGATCACCTGAATCGCAAGAAGTGAATTACCGCCCAGATCAAAAAAATTGTCATGGATACCAACCCTGTTCAGACAGAGCACATCGCACCAAATCCCGGACAACTTCCTCTCCACGTCATTGGAAGGAGCAATATAAGCCTGCGCCATCTCTGGACGCACCTGGTCAGGCTCTGGAAGTGCCTTTCTGTCCAGTTTCCCGTTTGGTGTTAACGGCAGTGTTTTCAGCAGTACATATATTC
>DRDE01000078.1 GCA_011040095.1 Nitrospirota bacterium | reverse complement strand
TCAACAACGGCCAGTATGTCTCCCTGTTTTTGTTTTGGTATTGAGGCGCAGCCTGAGAAAATCAGAAGACAGAAGACAGAAGACAGAAGACAGAGCAACATATTATTTTGTTTTTTCATAGTTAATACGCTGTGCATAATCAACCCGGTCATTATTTAACAGCACGGATAAATATAAGTTAGAGTCTGTGTATAAAGTCGAACAGTTGTCGTTTTTCTGTCATTCCGGCTTGTCCGGAATCGTTCTTTAAGAAGGATTCCCGATGCGCTTCGCTTACGGGAATGACAAATGACTGTAATTTATACATAAACTCTATTTATTGCCATTTTGCCGACCCCATATTTTTTACCAAATTTGAGATTATCCTGTAAGCTACGGTATGGACGGATATGACTCTTCCCCAGTCAAAGGCAATGACATTTTCTTCGCCGTTTAATTGACGGCTATTATACCATAAAATCTTATTATTTCCGCCATCAAGAAGCCTGGCGGAAACAGCCGCCTCAGGCGGGGATGAAGCAGCCGCGCCCTTTGTGAAATCATCAACTGCGCCCACTAATATCCCGTCGGCGCCTAAGTTTTCCGAGAGCACATTCATGTTTTTATAATCCAGGTAACCCCTGCTCCTGATCCCCAGTCTTACGATCAGCTCCCTGGTATTGCCATATTCTATTGGCTCGAATTTCCGGTCCTTCAGGAGTTCGACTATAAACATATACATGGCTATCTTTCCTGCATTCCTGAAGTCACTGTTATTCTTAAACGGCATTACCGCAATCCTGTATGAAGGTTCTGTCTCCCTGTGAAGCGTCTCAGGGTTAAAAGAAGCAAATAACGTCTTCATCACCCCGGGGACCAGGCTGAGAGGGGTTTTCAGTTTCCCCAATCCCAGGATTGTTGTAAAGTCCTCTCCTGTAGCAGAGGCATAATCCGCCCAGAGGATACGGCTGCCGGAAGAATCAATCAGTCTTGCCAGGATGCCGAATTCCGGGTTCTCCCCTGTTGAGAAGGAGATAACGGAACCTACGAGGATGGCTTTAACATTAAACCTCTCTTTTATTTTCCGGGCGAGTTCCCCTGAAACATAACCGGTTGCCCTGACTCTTTCCTTGCATAAATAATCACTCAGGCCCTTTTCATCCACCACTTCCACTCCTCTTTCTTTTAAACGGCGGATCAACACGGGCATGACCCGGTCTATGGCCTTACTGTCATCGGAAAAATTCTCAAAAGGGAAGACAGCCACCCTGTTGCCGGTTTGTTTCACCTTTATATCTGCTGTATCCGCGGCCTTAACTACGGTTTCCGGCCAGCCACCGGATTTTGCTTCTTCCATGCCAGGGGGAATGGCTCCTCTTTTTTCTCCAATCCCTTTATCGGGTTCCCCCGGAATAACCGACAATGGCTGTATCAGTAATCCTGCCGTAATCTTCTCAGCCAGCATTTCCCCTGCTTTTTCCTCAACCGGCACGGGTGGTCTTTCCACGCGGGATATCTCTATTTTTTCAGCCGGCTTTTCCGCTTTCCTCTCAGGCGGTTTAATCTCTGTTTTTTTCTTGATCCCCTCAAATGGTTTTTCCTTCAGGGATATTTCCGGGATACCTTCTTTTTCCCTGTGCTGCGGAACTCCCGGTTTTTTTTCTACCGGCGCTGAAGTCTTGGTGATAAGGATCGCCTCCGGAGTTTCCACCGGTTTTTCGATTTTTTGCCGTACCGGGGCAGGCGCTGCTTTTTCCTCAATTGCCGCAGGTAGTTTTTCCGTGGGCATTGTTTGCGCCTTCTCTGCTGTTTTTTCTATCTCTTTATTAAGATTACGAAGCCCTGATTTGCTTTTTATTCCCGAATAGATAGAGTAGGACAATATAACAGAGAGCATTATAACAAGGGTTATAATTATTCTCTTCATTAAATTCACACCTCCGGCAGGAATCCTTTCCTTTGAATCTTTACAGGTTACGCAGAAAATCGAAATGCAGGGGTCGATTCATAAAATCGGCCCCCTGCAAGTTACCGGGAATTTTAATTGTTAATACTCGGCAAGCGTCCTGATCGCTTCCCTGACAAGCATTAATACTGTTTCGCTGATTGTCTCCTGTCTTGCCCCGAAATGCCGCGCCATAAAACCGGCCCCTCCGCGTGTTTTCGTTATCGACCACACTATAGAGCCGCTGCCTGTATCCGCCATCATCAAACTGATTGTAACCTGGGGAGCAGAGACGTTTCCCGTCTTCACTTCGCCGTATTCTTCAACAGCTCCCAGGATCAGGGCCTCGGCTTTAAGGGCTTTACCCAATGCCCTGATCTGGTCTGAAGTCAGCGCTGAAACCGATTTGATCCCGATATTATTAAAAGCGCTCTTAACATCTCCGGGCAATGCAACATCAACCAGTCCTGAGGCCAGCAGCTCACTGATAACCACCTGCCGCACAATCTCGCCGGCATATTTCTCACTTGTCAGATTATCAAGAGGCAATACAGCCATCTTCTTATAAAAACTGAAATCTATATCCTCACTGATATGATACACAGGCATACTGCCCCGGCATCCCGATATAATGAACAGCATGAAAATCATAAGAACAAAAAAACTCTTTTTTAATAAAACCATAATATCTCTCCTTTTTTTAGTCCATATATTAGTCCATAGTCGATAGTCGATAGTACTTTGTCAGTGACCATGGACCATGGACTATCGACCATGGACTAATAAATCGCATCAAAAGCTTCCCTTACTACATCTGCAGAAGCATTATCCAGCGTTCTGCCTTCAGCGCCGAAGTGTCTTGTCCAGAAACTCGCACCCCCTGTTGTATGCCACACGGACCAGACAGTATTCCCGGTTGCCGTTTCAATCAATGTCAGATGAATGGACACCTCGGGGTAAGAAACCGTAATCCCTTTACTGATGCCGAATGCTTCAACCGAGCCTTTAATAACAGCGTTGACATTTAACATTTTTCCCATGGCCCGTATGTCTTCAGTCCGTATGGAGTCAATCGATCTTACCTTCAGGTACCTTAAAGCCGTAACAACCTCCCCTGGTTCAATAACATCAATTCCCCTTGAGAGGAGTTCAATAATAATTTTACTCCTGAGCTTTCCGTTTGCATATTTATCCGATGAAAAGTTTTCGAGAGGCAATACGGCTACGGCCTTAATCGCCCTGAAATCAGCGCCCGGCCGGACATACTGCTTCATGCCGCTGCTGCAGGCGGATGTAAAAAGCATTAATAAGCAAAGAAGTAAAAAAGACAGGTAAGATTGTCCGTGTTTTCCCTTTCTTTTTGTGTTCATCATAGCTCTGTCCTCATTTGCAGGCATCTCATGTTAAAAATTCAGCGATTATTATAACCCATCGGCTGCATAAAATTATCACCGTCCGCCTGCCGCGTTCATGCAGGTTTCAGGATAAGCTGCGTTTTCAGAACCTGCAATTTAATTTTGTATTAAACCTGTAACTTTCGGTCTTTTCATCCTCTTTTCGCTGTGTATAACTGTAAGTGAAACGGATATCCGCAAATTTTGTTAAATACCATATGGCGTAGCCGCCCGCCGTATCCGTCTTTACAGGGCCGGGCTCGGAATTACTGTGTTGATAGTTCATGTTTAACCTGACGGCCCGCAGGGGGAGCCAGTCTATTAATATCCCTTCGGATACAGTCACATCACCGGCCGAATCATATGCCCTGAGATTGCCGGTAATATTGATAAACCTGCCGGGACGATAAGTAATTATTGCAGAGCCTTCTCTCGAACGCGAAGATGAGCCGTCCGATAAGTTCCAGCTAAAACCATAGGTTGCTGTTCCGGACACCTTCCGCGTAAGAACGGCATCAATGGTGCCGTTTATCTGCCGGGATGAAGATGTGGTATTGTTGGCAATTGATTTTGACTTCGTATACCCGATGTCTGTAACCATGTTTACGTCCCTGTAAAGTTTTGCCCCCACGCTTAAGAGTAAAGAATTGTTTATCGAACTCTTCTCATTAAAGCTGAAACTGTCACTCCTGATAAATGAAAGATTGGCGTCAAGCGTTGGAAGCGGGGCGGAATTAAAAGACAGATTATAGGTGTTGGAGCTGACATCCGTCTCCCCTTTATTGTCAAATGCCTCGTTCCGCTGAATGCGGAATGTCGTGTCAAGAAACCTGTGTATCAGCCATGTGGAGGATGCGCCGTAATTTCTTGTTATGCTGCTGGTGAAATCCTCATCCGGGGGGGCGCTTACCGAATCGCTGAATATGTTCCCGATAATGCCGCCTATGGAATTCGCAAGCGATACGGGATTCTGGTCTGTTCTGTCAAGGGAATAGTAGAGCAGGAAAGCGAGTTTTGCCTGCGGCCTTACCTCAGCGTTAAAATTCAGCCCCTGGGTAAATATTGTCGTAACAGTGGCAAGAACATTATCATCCGGGACATCCGTCCCATAAGCCTCGATCTCCGTTGCAAACACACCGGGCACATTAGATGCCTGTAAATTTATCGCCTTAAAAAAGGATGCGTTCCGGGAAGCCGAAAACTCTATTTCGTAACGGTACACATTATTGACAGCATCATAAACGCTTATCGATACACTCTTGAGAGTCACCTGCGACCATGTGCCTGCCTGGTTGAAGTTGCTCTTGTACACACTCCAGTTACTTATATTGTTCAGGACGGTTTCCGTACTGATATCTTTATTTACATATATGAACAACCTGTCTACGGATCTCACGGACGATACCATAACCCCCATATTATGGAATGTGCCGGCAGCGCTCAGGTCGATGCCTGCGGATGTGCCGGCATCGTCGTCAATGAGTCTTACCTCGGATGACAGTACATCCACATCTTTTTTAACCGGATTCGTGCTTTTTGCATAAAGCCCGCTGAGGGGAGTTCTCTCATTTAGCACAGAGCCGGTTTGAGTAACAAACTGCCTGTTCTTATTACGCGAATAGTTTCCCTTATAAATTACGGAATAGTTCACTTTATTATCCCGGAAATTGCCTGAGTATCCCGTGGTATAGTTGCTGTCGAAATTATCATTTACGGATTTATTCGTTACACTCAGCGGTGTTTTGCTGATACTGTAAGAATAATTGGCGGTATACCGGAGTGTTACATCCCTGGACGGCAATTCATATGCAGACCTTATGGAATATGATGTATCCGTACTGTCTACATTATGAACGGAAAGATAGTCAAAATCCCTCTGCTCTTCAATTTGAATGTCTATGGTGGGTAATGCATCCGGCGTTACATTGAAACGGGTATAATAAAATACAGTGCTTTGCCTGCTGTTATTATCGAGGTGCGCTGTTGCCCACTCTTCCTGCCGTCGATAGCCTGCGCTGAGGTTATACATGGAATTGCTGAAGATCAGGTCAAGCGCCGGCTCCAGCGATCTCCGGTAAGTAGTTGTGGTCTCACCGTTGGAGTCCGTCCGATCGGCATCGGCAAGGTTTGTCCTTAAATTAATCCGGGAAATAAGCATAGACGTAATTGAGTGTTGAAAGCTAAGGTATAAATTCCGGTTAAATGTATCGGTTTCCGATGTCATTTCACCATCTTCAAGGTCTTTTGAAATATTGCCGGTTATATCTATCCACCCGCTCAACTCCTGGGCGGATGCGGAACACCTGAGCAAAAGAACTACTATTATCAACACCGTAATTTTCCATGCCGTGTTCCTCATAATCAGTCATCAGTCACCGGTCATACAGTCATTAGTTAATGAGCATTGACGAATGACCATTAAGCGTATTTTCCTCTCCTCCCCTGCTACCTTGGAAATACCGCTATTCCATATGGTTTCCTGCCTGTGGGGATAACCTGTTCTTCCCTTTTTGTCGTCTTGTCTATAACGGATATATTGTCCGATCCCGTGTTGACTACATACAGCTTCCTGCCCTCCGGACCCAGGATAAAAGACCTCGGAGAGGTTCCTACGGCAATAGTCCCCATAACCGGGGGCATTATCGACCTGAGAGAATCAAATCCCCCGGTAAACGGTCTTATAATCATTATCTCGGCAGGTCTCTCTTTCAAGAGATAAATCCTGTCAAAAACCGGGTCCGCAATAACGCTTACTATGGAGAACCCGACATTATCAATAGAACTGACCGCTCCCGCGGAATTGCCTTTAACGGTTTGCATGATATCTATTACAGATAAGTTGTCGGAACCGTAATTCGCTATATAT
>DRDE01000077.1 GCA_011040095.1 Nitrospirota bacterium | reverse complement strand
GTTCACTGCCTCCGCTTTTATATTTTCCGGGGTTGAAGGAGCGGCTTTTAAATGCGTTAAGTAATACGTTAAGTGTTTTTGAAATTGACTTCAGTTTCCGGATGAGTTCTTTCGCATCCCTGCAGGACAACGCCTTGCTCTCTTTTTACATTTATAACTGTCAACCGTCAACCATGAACAGTTGCGAATATATTACGCTCAATCAAAATCCGGGAACACTTTGACTTCAACAGGGCTTCCGTTTTGAAGGGTATGGACTGCTGTTAATATCCCACCCTCTACATATTCAAGACTGAAACCGCCGAATCCTTCTCTTACAAGGCGCTGGGCATCAGCGGGACATCCGCCTTCGCAGCCTGCGACTCCCCGGATCATTCTTGGAATAAGTTTTTCCATTTCGAGCGGGGCAAGATCAACACCGGACTTTTTACCGAAGCCGATAATATCTTCCGTTACCCCTGCCACATCAAACCTGTGTGGATTCTCAATATTTACAGATAAAGATTCTCCATTGATGCTGATATCAATATCCATTCATTAACCTCCGTTATTCAATTTTTCCGATAGATATTCCTTCAGTTTTCTTAATGCCGCGCCTCTATGGCTCAAGGCATTCTTTTCGTCATCACTCATCTCTGCAAATGTTCTGTCATACCCCTTTGGATAAAAAACAGGGTCATATCCAAAGCCTCCTTTGCCTTTGGGGGCTGTGCCGATGCCGCCCTCTACGGATCCGAAAAAAGTCTTAACATCATCGCCGGACGCCAGGGCTATACAGCAGACAAACCTTGCGCTCCTTTTTTCAGGCGGGACACCTTTCATTTCATTTAAAAGTTTTTCAAGATTGGCAATGTCATCCGCGGATTCCCCTGCATACCTTGCAGAAAAAACTCCGGGGGCTCCATTCAGCGCATCCACCTCAAGCCCCGAATCATCGGCAATAGCCGTCATGCCGGCACACTTTGATATATACAACGCCTTTTTCAGGGCATTTGCCTCAAATGTGTCGCCGTCCTCTTCCACCTCCTCACATTCCGGAAAATTATCAGGCGTAAGGATATTAACGGACACGCCCGTTCCGGCAATTACATCCGTCTCTATTATTTTTTTCAACTCTTCAATCTTGTTTTTATTTCTTGACGCAAGCGCTATATTCATAACCCTTAAACTCTTACCTCTAATTGCGATGCAAGTTTTATTGCTCCAAGCATGCTTGAGGGATTTGCCGTATTTTTCCATGCAATGTCAAACGCTGTGCCGTGGTCCGGCGATGTCCTGATTATCGGCAGACCGACTGTAACATTCACCCCGGAATCAAAGGCAAGCATTTTAAAGGGGATCAAACCCTGGTCGTGATACATGCAGACAATTATATCAAATTCGCCGTTATACGCCTTATGAAAAACAACATCCGGCGGAAACGGACCTGAAACACTAACACCCTTCTTTTTTGCCTTATTAACCGCAGGGGTTATGGAACTTAGCTCCTCTTTACCCATAATCCCTGATTCTCCGGCATGAGGATTCAGTCCTGCTACGGCAATTCTCGGATTTTCGATTCCGAGCATCTCAGCCCCCATGTGCGCAAGCCCGATTGTTTTAAAGACAAGTCTCTCATTGATTTTTCCCGGAACATCTTTTAATGCCACATGAATCGTACAAAGAATTATTTTCAACCTGTCACTGGCAAACATCATTGCAAAGTCTTTTGTGTTTGTAAGTTCCGCCAATAATTCGGTGTGCCCCGGCCAGGGATAGCCCGCTAATTTAAGCGACTCTTTTGATATCGGAGCAGTGACAATTGCATCTATTTCATTTCTTGCGGCCAGCTCGACCGCTTTTTTTACATATTTAACAAACGCCCTTCCGGCATTTTTGGATGGAATGCCTCTTTTAAAAGGCGCGCCGGATTTAATATCAAGCGCTTCAATAATTCCAACCGCCGGTTTTGAGCGGGATATAGCGGAGATTGGCCTGATTTCAATTGGAAGACCTGAAAACCTGACAGCTTCATTCAAAACCCCTGCATCACCTATAACAACAGGTCTGCAATAGTCCCTGACCTCAGCGCAAAACAGCGCCTTGACAATTACCTCAGGCCCGATCCCACCGGGTTCTCCCATTGTTATCGCCACTATTTTAACTTTTTCCGGTGATATTACCATTTATTTGAGAGATTCATTAAAATATTGATGACCGTTGACAGTTATCAGTTTATGGTTTGCAGTTAAAACCGGCAACAGTGAAGGGTTGCCGGTTTTTATCAGTTATTTAGAGTACTACATCGGGAAAAACTTGACAAGATGCAGCAGGAATATTATTTATGTATGAATATCAAAGGAACAAGCTTTATTTTGCCCAGATTGCAGACGGGATAAAAGAATTAGGGGCAGGGGAACTGTCCGAACTCGGCGCGCGCAAAGTCAGCCCTGTATATGGAGGGATTTATTTTAATGCAGACAGGGAAGCGCTTTATCGAATCAATTATTTCACAAGATTTGCTTCAAGGATTCTTGCGCCCCTCGCGTCGTTTGATTGCGGCGCTCCCGATCAATTATATGAAAAGGCAAAACAGATAAACTGGCCGGATTTTATTTCCGTGGAAAACACATTTGCCGTATCCGGCAATGTATCAAACAGCATGATAAACAATTCACATTTTGCATCGCTGCGTTTGAAAGATGGAATTGTTGATTCATTCCGGGAGTTGACCGGGAAAAGGCCTGATGTTGACTCGAGAAATCCGGATATATGGCTGAACCTCCACATCAGAAATGACAAAGCCGTGATTAGCATAGACACATCCGGAGGCTCTCTTCATCGCCGGGGATACAGAAAAGATTCCGTGTCTGCTCCAATGCAGGAGACTGTCGCTGCGGCGATTATCAGGTATGCGGAATGGAATGGAGAGGTTCCGCTTTATGATCCGATGTGCGGCTCCGGCACTTTACTCTGTGAAGCGCTGATGCATTGCCGCAAAATCCCTTCAGCTATTTTTCGTGAACACTTTGGATTTGAATTCTTGCCGGACTATGATGTCCCGGTATGGAGAAAAGTCAAAAAAGAACTTGACGGGCAGATACGGGACCTGCCTGAAGGATGTATTGCAGGCAGTGATTTATCCCCAAAGGCAGTTGAGATATCAAGGCTGAATATAGATAACCTGGAACATGGAGAAAAAATAAAACTTGAGACCCTTGATTTCAGGAAAAGCAGGGGGCTGGAAAACGGAATTATTGTTACAAATCCTCCTTACGGCATCCGTATGGGAAACAGGCGGGAACTTGATCTCCTTTACAAATCGCTTGGAGATTTTTTAAAACAGAAATGTAAGGGTTCTGCTGCCTATGTTTATTTCGGCGAGAGGGAATTCATAAAAAAAATCGGCCTGAAACCGACCTGGAAAAAGCCGTTGAAAACAGGCGGCCTTGATGGAAGATTAGTAAAATATGAGTTGTTTTAAATAAATGGAAGAGAAAAGCAAAACACAAAGGAAAAAAGAAGCTCAGTCTTTGCAGGCGCTTGGAGAGAAGCTTGTGAAATTGTCAATTGAACAGATCAAAGACATTGATCTGCCTGTTGAAATTTACGACGCAGTCAAATTTGCAAAAACAATCAAAAAACACGGCGCGCTTAAAAGGCAGATGCAGCGCATCGGCGCAGTGATGCGAAAACATGATCCTGAGCCTGTTCAGGAAGCCATTGACAATATAGAACATGGGAACTACAAAAAAGAGCTTGACTTCAAAGAGATAGAAAAATGGCGGGATGAACTTATAGCCGGGAACAAAACGCTTATGGAAGAAATATTGGAAAAATGTCCTGATGCAGACCGGCAGCAATTAACCCAACTTGTTCGGAATGCTATCAGGGAAATGGAGAATAATAAGCCGCCTAAGGCAACCCGGACATTATTCCGTTATCTGAAGAAAATAAGAAACTACTCAGATAGGCACAAAGGCACAAAGTAGCAAAGGCACAAAGTGAAAAAAAACAGAATAAAAAACTGTCTTATATTGCCGTTTCCTCTGTGCCTCTGTGCCTTTGCCACTATGTGTCTGAGCAGTTTAAAAATCCAATAAAGCGAGGTTGAAGATGAAAGAATATGTCATGATTCCTTTCCAGGTGCAGGAGGACAAATTAGAAGAGGCGAAGAAGGCCATAAATGAGCTTATCTCCAATGTTCGTGAGAAGGAGCCCGGAACGCTGCTTTACAAATCGCTCCAGTTAAAGAAAGACCCGACAAGTTTCATTCATTTTATGGTTTTTGTTGATAATGATTCTCACATGCATCACCGCAGCGCCAAGTATGTATTGGAATTTGTGAAAAAACTTTATTCTCTTTG
>DRDE01000076.1 GCA_011040095.1 Nitrospirota bacterium | reverse complement strand
TCCCTTTCTATATTTTCAGCAATATATTTCTCAATTTCATCGCGGTGGTCAGCATAATAACTCAATGCGTCAAATATCTGGGAAAGGGTAAGATGAGGAAGATTTTCCAGAATTTCTTCGGGAGATGCCCCAAACTTCCACCATTCCACAATGGCGCGTACAGGCGTTCTTGTGCCTTTGACAGCGGACTCTCCTCCGAGGATATCATTGTCACGAATAATATATGGATGTTCCGTAGCTGTAATCATTTTGATAAGCCTATATTACCATAGTTTTCTTAAAAATTAACAAAATGTTTTTATATGTGGCATGCTTGTAGCGCTTGGAGTCAGGCTTAAGTATTGAAATATAGGGACACATCCCATGCCGAGAATAGCGAGGGGCGTGGCAGTCGGTTTCCCCCATTATGGCTTACGGCATGGGCAAAACAGTTTCCCGGATACAGCCGCACGGCTATATGTCTTGCGGTTGCGGCAGCTTCCAATCAGGCTGTTTTCTTCACTACATTTTCGATAATCCTCGCTCTATTGGGCATAAGAATTTTCATTTTTTTGGAGCAGATACCTTCAGCTCTTTTGAAGGTGTAGAGAGCGTTCTCAGCCTTATGGTTTTGTCTTTTGCAGGAAGCAAAACGTTGCAGACTATGCAAAACCATTGAGAGGCAAGAAAATAAAATCGCAGGATTACGCATCCGCTTTGTCCTTTTGATACTCTGTCCTTTTTGAGTAATTATAGATCAGGGATAGTCCAATGTCTCCCGCTTGAAAATCCCCGGATGATGCTGTTGCATTTGTGAAGAAATGGGTATAAAATATGCTTTATAGATTAACCATAAATGATACATTCGTAAAAAGTCGTCATACCCGCGAAAGCGGGTATCCAGGAAACATGTAACTACCTGAAAAGACTGGATTCCCGTTTTCACGGGAATGATAAAAAACTGCTTTTCAGGACTTTTTAAGAGTTTACCATAAATGATTAATCAGATTAAGAAAGAAAGGTTTATTAAATCAAAATGAAAAACATATATTTTATAGAGGCGAAATCCCCGGGTTCTCATATTTTCAGCAGAACGGCTTTGCCCCGGCTGGGCACAATACTGTTGGCTACAATTTTAAAGAACAGGGGATACAATACAAAGGTCTTCATTGAAGACATCTCACCACCTGACTGGAAACAGCTTGAAGATGCAGATATGATCTGCATTTCATCCATTTCGTCAACAGCAACACGGGCCTTCCAGATAGCGGAAAAATTCAGGAAACTTGGAATCAGTGTTGCGATTGGCGGGCCGCATTCTACTTTTTTACCTGAAGAAAGCCTGGCATATGCCGATTATGTCATCAGGGGAGAAGGGGAAGAGACTTTAGTGGAACTTCTCGAAAATCTTGAATCCGGCAAACCATTGGATACAATAAAAGGGCTCTCTTTTAAAAACAGCAAACAGGAGATAGTGAATAATCCTGCCAGGGAACTTCTCAAAGACCTCAATGAAGCGCCGATTCCCGATTTCAGCATTGTTCACAAATGGGCGGAAAAGGCCAAGGTTGTTCCTATTGCCACATCAAGGGGGTGCCCTTTTGCCTGTAAATTCTGCTCGGTAATTCCAATGTTCGGCAGGAAATACCGGTTCAAGTCAATCGAGCGGATAATAGATGAGATCAAAGCTGCGGCCCCTCAAAAAGGCCATGTGTTCTTTATAGATGACAATTTCGCAGCCAACAGGAAAAGAACCAAGACTTTATTGAGGGCGCTGATAGACAATAAAATAAAATTCGAGTGGAGCGCACAGGTGCGAACCGATATTGCCAAAGACCCGGAGCTTCTGGAATTAATGAAAGCTTCCGGATGTTTTTCGGTTTATATCGGGTTTGAATCCATTAATCCGAAAACATTGGCTCTCTACAATAAAAGCCAGGGGCTTGAAGATATTGAGAATGCCATAAGGGCGGTGAAAAAGCATTCAATAAACATACATGGAATGTTTGTGCTGGGTTCTGATACGGATGATATTCAAACAATCAGAAATACTGCTAAATTTGCAAAAAAGCTTAATATAGACTCTATCCAGTTCATGGTTCTTACCCCGTTGCCCGGAACACCCGTATTTGAAGATCTGAAGAGTTCAGGACGCCTTATTCATACGGACTGGAGCAAGTATGATGCTCACCATGCAGTATTTGAACCAAAGTTGATGACCGCCTTTGAACTGCATGTCGAGACACTTAAGGCCATGTCCAAATTCTATTCATGGCCGGCTATCCTGCGCAACTTGTGGAGATTTGATTTCTTCTACGCAGTTGTGGGCTTGTACGGCAAGAGGTCGGTAAGGAAGGCCCTGTCCGGGGCGAAGAATTATGTTGATCAGCTGAGAGACCTGATTACTGCCGAGTTCGACAGCAAAACCGGCAAACTCAGGCAGTTCTTTCAGCAAAAACAAGGCAAATCAAAAAATATCATTTTAAATACCACTTCTCTTGAAAAAGATGAATCCCGTTTTTTCTCAACCTTCCTCAGCAAGCTTGATAAAAAGCTGGTCATCAACAAAGAAAGCTTCAGCGTGACTAAAAATACACTT
>DRDE01000075.1 GCA_011040095.1 Nitrospirota bacterium | reverse complement strand
CGGCAAGGCGGGAAGACCTGAGATATACATGTGGTACTGCTACAACCCTGTCTATGCAAATGGTGACAACCAGGGTAACATTGATGTGCTGAAAGACGAGAAGATGATCCCATTTACTGTGACTTCCAATATTGTCTATGACGAATCCAGCAAACTGGCTGACATGATACTGCCGGATGCGACTTATCTGGAAAGATGGGACTGGGAAGATATGGTCGATCCTAACCAGATCGGAGAGCATTATAGCCGCCAGGCCCTGATCAAACCGCTTGGAGAGGCAAGGGACCTTGGAGATGTAGTCATAGAGCTGGCAGAGAAGATGGGAATGCCGCTTGGAGTCGGCGCTTCAAAAGAGGAATTTGTGAAAAAGTCACATGAAATGACAGCGAAGAAAGTAAAAGGTTTTCCCGGATTTGACTACATGAAGAAACACGGAGTCTGGCATGACAAGGACGCCAAGCCTAAATATTACTCGCACAAAAAAGAAGTCAAGGCCGCGGACTTAGAAGGGGCCATCCTTGATAAAGCAACGGGTGTATACTGGAAAAGCAAGGCAGGCGAAGATTATACATCCACCAAGAAAGCCTACAAAAAATATGCAGGACAGAAAATGGGAGACAAGGTCTATAAGGGCTTTCCTCCTGACAAGGTCAACAAGACCGGATACCTGGAGCTTTACTCCGCCCTTTTGAAAATGAAAGGCCATCCGGCTCTTCCAACATACGTTCCGGTACCGGAGCATGAGAAGATGAAGTCTGATGAGCTGGTTCTCACTACTTACAAAGTTGCCGTACATGTACATTCAAGGAGCACCCACAGAAAATGGCTCGCTGAGGTCTATCATGACAATCCCGGATGGATCAATCCAAAAACTGCGGGGGTACGCGGCATAAAGGACGGGGACAAGATCAAGGTCAAATCAAAAATCGGTGAGATTGTAACCAAAGCGCATGTTACAGAAAAGATAGTCCCCGGGATTATAGCAATCTCTCACCATGTAGGACGAGAAGAATCGGGAAGATATGGATCAGGTAAAAAGTCACCGTTGGCACATGATAATGACCCCGACCTCAAGAGGATATTCTGGAAAGCGCATGGAGTGCATCCAAACTGGATAATACCCAATTCACCTGACCCCATAAACGGCCAGCAGCGCTGGATGGATACGGTGGTGACAGTAACAAAAGCATAGTTTAGAGTTATGAGTTAAGAATCATGACTAATTACATAACCTTTCAGTTTACCAGGCAGAACTGAGGGGTCAATAAGATGTCCCCTTCCAAATGGAGGGGGACATTTTTGCGTTACAACAATCGGAATAATATGAACTTAATTCGAAGTGATATGATGATTATTTGCTTCCGGCGAATGACGGTGCTAACTACTGTGCTTTATTTTTGTGGCAAGTCAGGCATATTTTATCGATTTCTCCTGTCAGTAACACCATTGATTCCTTAGTCGGCTTAGTTGGCGCGACCCTTTCAATGTGCCCTATAAGACGTACCCTGAATTTTTCACTTGCCCCCTTTGCAGCGGATTTTTCTCCGGGGATAACACCTCTTTCATGCGGGTTGTGACATGTGGCGCACATGATCTCCCCTTTATAATTAAGCGGAAGTATTATGTTAAACTGGTGCTCAGACGATTCCATCATTGCCTGCATCTCATCAGACGGTTTACGGATATGATTGGCATTGACAGGATGTGCATCGTTATATTGTTTGCTATGGCATCCCAGGCATAGCACATCAAGATTTCTCACGAATTTGATGTCTGAAGCATTACCTGCAAAAGTTGCATTTTTCTCATCAGGTTTTTCAGGATGACAATATAGGCATTTTTCTTTAATAATGTCCCCGCTGTCCGTTAACTGGGTATGCGGGTCAAATATTCTGTACTTATTATTTTCATGGCACTTGGAGCAGATGCCCCTTTTGGGGAGGGAGGAGCCTTTCTGGATTTTCTTTACAGTATTCCTTACAGCTCTCTTATGTACTTTATGCCATCCCCACTCACCGTAATAAGAGGGATCGATGTCGTCTATAGCTGGTGCAGGAACGCGCGCCAGGTTTACCCTCTCTTCAGCGGCAGCGGCATGGTTTAAGAAAGTCAGCGTTGCTATCAGCAATATTGTTATTGATCGATACATTATGCACTCACATTTGATAAGGTATTATAGCACCTTATCAATAGATCCGTTAATATTATTTTGTGCAGATGAAATCATCTGTAATGTAAACACTATCATTAGAAACCTGTTAACTGCTTTCGCAAACAAAAGAAGTGTACATTAACATTTTCTTGACCTGGCCGTTGTCCGGATTAATATGGGCGCCGTGGGCGATAAGATCTCTTACGATTTCCGGATGACCGATAAGTGAAGCAGCCATTAAAGCGGTCTCTCCATTAGTATTTCTTTCATTAACATCAGTTCCATTGGCCAGCAAATCATTGACAATATTATTTTGGCCTTCAAATGACGCAATCATTAGATGCCCGTCAGCGCCTGCCAGAGATGCAGCTGGTATTAAGAGCAAAAGAACAATTATTACAAATATATCCAGGACCAAATAATAATTAATATGTTTCATGGTTTGTGCCCTCCTTTTCTTGTTTATTTATTTTTTGGTTTTTTTTAAAAAAATTAAGCGGGATTATGTTGCGTTCATCGGAATCGAGTATTAAATGCCGATAATTAATTAGACCGATAATGAAAAAATCCTGATGAAACATTTCAATGAATCCGGAAGCAATGGTTTTGAGAACCAATAGATATAATCTATCAGTAAGATACTGACGCAAATAATGTGCCTGTAAATATGAAAAATAAATACTTTATTTTAAGGGAAGTTACGTGAGGCAAGCTGTGTAACTAATGTCCAGATAGTATCCAATATGTATATTCTCTATACAAACCAAACGTTATCATTAACTGCAGAAATAATGCGCTTCAACAGTTCCGTGACATACACGAAAGGATACCGGAATTATCATGTCTGAAGGTAATCTCGCTTATTAATAAAATTTTTGCAGTCATAATTAATGAAAATGTATTAAAGGATACCACGAGGTGCAAAAAAGGAATTTGCCTGTTTGGCCGGAGCAGGAGAATGTCTTTGTGAAGTCAAATATTGTATTAATAGTAAAAGCTTCTTCATCAGCGCAGGAAATAATATGTTATGCAATTACAAGGTCCGTTAGGCAAACTGCGTTCTTTGCAGCTGCCCTACAAGGAAGGAAATCTATAATCTATACAATATGTAAGGAGCTTGACTGAAGCAGACTATATGCATTGGAATTTCCAGGCCTGAATTGACTGACTAAAAAGCAGGCAGGGGCAGCAGTGGATATATTTTTATGATCTACGGGAGGGGACAGGTTATTCTTTTGATATATGAAAACATCTCTAACCGTGCTAGAGTAAGAAGTAGTCCTATGATATTATTTTGTTTGATTATACTGCTTTGTTATAATTAAAGCAGAGATTGAGTTCTTATGATTGCCCATAAAATATTAATTCTTACCATACTTATATTCATAAGTAGTATATCTGTATCTCTATCCAGTGAAGATGAAATTGTCTTCGCAATTTCTCCCATGGCATCACCTGCCTCCACACTTGCAAACTATAGTGAGTTCATTGAATATCTGTCCCGGAAGACCGGTACAAAAATAATTCTCAAACAGCGAAAAAAGTACGCTGAGATTAATTCCCTGCTCAAGTCGGGCGAGGCAGAGTTTGCGCTTACCTGTACAGGGGCGTACTTAAGCGGCAGAGATGAATTCGGACTTGAGATTCTTGCAGTGCCGGTTATTAACGGGAAGACAACCTATAACTCTTACATTATAGTTAAAAAAGGAAGCAGCATGGAAAAATTCGATCAGCTTAAGGGAAAGGTTTTTGCATTTACAGATCCTCTCTCATTATCAGGAAGACTTTATCCGCTATATCTTTTAGCTACAATGGAAGTTAACCATGAGAAGTTCTTCAAAAAGAGCTTTTATACTTCAAGCCATGAAAAATCAATAGAGTCCGTTGCTTATGGTTTTGCAGACGGCGCTTCGGTAGACAGCCTGATTTTTATGGATATGAAAAGGAGGGGCCATACCGCAATTGAGAAGGTGAAAATTATTAAAATATCACCTTCTTATGGAATACCGCCTATCGTTATATCTCCCGCTACTCGAAAAACAACCAAACAGATAATGTTAAAGGCGCTTGTGAAGATGTCGGATGATAACGAAGGGATCAAGATTCTCAGGAAGCTCCGGATCGAGAAGTTCATTCTTCCTAATCCGGCCATTTACCGTAATGCTGTTCTTCTGAAAAACAAAACCAGGCAGGCCATCTTTTTACCGTGAAAGCGAGAATTTTATTTGATAGTATTGCGTTTCGTATTTCTGTCTCAATTGCAGTCATAATTGCCGCTTCAATGATTGCTGTCGGCTGGCTTATATTAAGAGAACAGGAGAAAACCCTGGAATCAGAACTTCAGAATAAAGGCAGGAATCTTGCGAAATTAATGTCCTACCAGATCGTAGAGCCGTTTCTTTATGAAGAACGGCATGACATGTTTTCTCTTCTGAAAGGATCCATGATCGGCAAAGAGAATATCATTATTTTTGCCGAGGTCTATGACAGAAATGGAGAAGTAATAGTGTCGGCATACAAAGACGTAGGTTACGTAAAAATGGAGTTGCCGCCGTATGATTTTGAAAATCCGATAGATGATATATATATCCAGAAAGACAACAGCCAGCCTGTTTATCATATAAGTTTACCTATACATGTTGAGACATACGGCACTATAGGTTTTCTCAGAATGAGCATAACGAAAGAATTCCTTTACAATAAACTTGAAAACGTAAAACAAAAGCTTTATCTTATGGCTACAGCCGTTACTTTTATCGGTATATTATTGGGCCTTTATATGGCAAGAAAGGTTTTAAACCCCATTCTTATCCTCAATAAGGGTGTAAAAAGGATCGGCGAAGGGGAAGTCGGGGTTGAAGTGCCGGTGGTTGGACACGGCGAAATAAAGGAGCTGTCTCTGTCATTTAATAGTATGTCTGTAAAGCTTAAAGAGCTCATTAATAAGATAAAATCAGCTCAGGAGCATCTTATCAAGACAGAAAAACTTTATGCAATTGGAGAATTCTCCGCTGGAATTGCGCATGAGATAAAGAACCCGCTTACACCAATCATGATGCTCATGCGCAGGGTGAAAGAAGAGGGGGAGGCCTTAACTGATAAAGATATAGATATTATCGAAGAAGAAATGCGCAGGATTGATAATATTGTAAAGGAATTTCTGGCCTTTGCAAGGCCGGACAGCTCTGAAAAGACAGAGGTTAATATTAATGATGTTTTGAATGAGGTGATAACTATAACAAGGCCCAAAATAGACAGGTCCGAAATACTGCTTTATGAGAAACGCTTTTCTCCGTTGCCGGGGATCACAGGTAACCATGATGCACTTAAACAGGTTTTTCTTAATATCATATTGAATGCCATTCAGGCAATGGACGGTAGTGGAGGGAGCCTGATCGTCCAGACATCAACTAATAACGGTAACGTTCAGGTTATTATAAAAGATACTGGGAGCGGTATCCCTGATGAAAATCTAAAGAAAATTTATGACCCATTTTTCACAACTAAAAAAGAAGGGACTGGCATGGGCCTTGCTCTTACTTACAATATAATAAATGACCATTTGGGCAAGATAGATATTGAATCAACTCCCGGCGTTTGGACAACGGTAAAGGTGGAGCTGCCTTTTTCAAAAAAATGAATACATTACTAATAGTGGATGATGAAAAATCAGTCAGATATTCTTTTAAAAGGATATTTGAAAACTACTATAACGTCATTACTGCCGAAGACGGCAAAGTTGCCCTGAGGGTTCTTGATGATAATATTAATAATATAGATGTAATTTTTCTTGATGTCAGGATGCCGGGACTGAATGGAATTGAACTGCTTAAAAAGATCAAGGAAAAAATAAAAAATATTCCGGTTATCATAATGACGGCTTTTACCGATACTAATGCAGCCATCGAAGCCATGAAAGAAGGGGCATTTGATTACCTTTTAAAACCCCTCCGTAATGAGCAGTTAAGGGAGGTTGTTGAAAAGGCTATTTCATCATCACGGCTCACGCAGGAAGCTATTCTCTATAGTGAAGAAGAAGGACTTTCAAAAAATGTTGAGATGATTGTAGGGAAAAGCCAAGCGATCCTTGATGTTTGCAAAATGATCGGCCAGGCTGCTGTCGCCGATGTTCCCGTACTATTATCGGGAGAAAGCGGAGTGGGAAAGGAGTTAGTCACCAGGGCAATATACAATTACAGCAAAAGAAAGGGCAGGCATTTTATGGCAGTCAATTGCGCGGCCCTGCCTGATGGAATTGTTGAGAGCGAGTTGTTCGGGAGTGAGAAAGGGGCGTTTACAGGGGCTGAAAGGATGAGGATCGGAAGGTTTGAACAGTGCGACAACGGGACTATTCTCCTCGATGAGATCGGTGACCTTCCTCTGACCACGCAGGCAAAATTGCTCAGGGTTTTACAGGACGGCAGCTTTGAACGCCTTGGAAGCAATAAGACATTCAAGACGGATGTGCGAATAATTTCAGCCAGCAATAAAGACCTTCATGATGAGGTCAGGCATGGGAGATTCAGGAAAGATCTGTTTCACCGGTTAAATGTTTTTACTATTCATATACCTCCGCTTAGAGAGAGAAAAGAAGATATCCATGTACTATCGGAATATTTCGTTTCAAGGGCTGAAAAGGAAACGGAAAAGCATATTAAAGGGATATCCCCCGAAGCGCTGAAACTCCTCATGTCTCATAACTGGCCCGGCAATGTCAGAGAACTCGAAAATGTCCTCAGGAGGGCTGCAGCGACTGCAAACGCGGATATAATAGGGTCCGGTGATATTCATATAACAACGGAACATGATATTGACGAAATGTATGAACTTGCCGGCTTAATGCGGAGCATTATGGACAGGGCGATAACTGCGGAAACTACGGACGGTATTTTCCACTGTGTTATATCAAGCGCAGAAAAGATATTGATTGAAGAGGCGCTCAGAAGAACAAAAGGGAACCGGTTTCAGACATCCGAGTTGCTTGGTATTTCCAGAGTTACATTAAGAAAAAAAATGCGGGATTACAACATCTCATCTGGATAGAATATTTTCATTCCTGCAAACATTCTATCCAGTTTCATCATATGCAATTGAGCTAACATAAAGAATTTCCAGCCAATATGCTCAGGCATATTATTTGCTTTGATAATATCAAAATTAAATTAATTAATTATTTTTTCTTTATCTGTTTTTATAAAGACTAAATAATTAATGGAGACATGGCCGGGGTATCCTGCTCCCCCATTGACCTGTCCCCGGATCAATGGATATATGCGGTATCCCGTCCATATCCACTCAAGGAGCGCCCAGCGCAAGTGGCTTTCAGAGGTTTACCATGACAATCCCGGATGGATCAACCCTGTAACTGCAGCAGAGAGGGGAATCAGGGATGGAGACAAAATCAGGGTTAAATCGAGTGTTGGCGAGATAGTAACCAAAGCGCGTGTTACAGAAAAGATAGTGCCCGGGATTATAGCCATTTCTTACCATGTAGGACGTGAGGAAAGCGGAAGATATGGATCGGGCAGGAAATCACCCTTTGGACGTGATAACGACCCGGACCTCAGGAACATATTCTGGGAAGAACATGGTGTACATCCTAACCGGATAATTCCGAACTGGAATGACCCGATAAACGGGCAGCAGCGCTGGATGGATACGGTGGTAACTGTTTCAAAGGTGTAGATAAAACAGGGCATTAAAAGCTGTATCATAGCCGTGTTGATCTACCCCTATGGAGGGAGGTGGCCTGGTTAGAGACCCCCGGCTATTAGAACGGAATGGCTGATAATTATTTATTAAAAGGATATCAAAAAAATGAAAAGACCGGATGACGAAAACATGTCCGTAACACCAGTAAAAAATATGGAAACTGCGGAGTACAGAAGCAATATCTACAACTTGCTTTCAATTATTTACGGAGCAGAGGTTACAGAAAATCTGCTCAAACAGATCAGGGAAACAAATATGTTTTCCACTTTATCTGATATGGGAGTCGTGTTCGGAGATGATTTTCTGCATAAGCCCGATAAAGAGTTGCTGGAAGACCTTGCCGTGGAATATGCAAGATTATTCCTGGGTCCGGACAAACACATCTCACCCCATGAGTCGGTTCATCATAAAAGGGGTGACGGTGACTGGGGCAATCTCTGGGGCAAGTCAACTATTGAGATTAAAAAATTTATTGAAACAGCAGGGCTTGAGTATAAACCGGAGTATTCCGGGTTGCCCGACCACATCAGCGTTGAACTGGAATTTATGCATGAAGTTATTGGCCGGGAGGCGCGGGCATGGGAAGAGAAAGACAGCGAAGGGGCGATTTATTGTATAAAGATGGAGAAGAAATTTATTGAAGAACACCTTGTGAAATGGGTTCCTGTTTTCTGTGACAAAATTATCGCTGAAGCAGAGTTGTCCTTTTACAGGGAGATGGCGAAATTGACAGGGCGGTTTATAAGATTCGAGAGTGAAGAGATAGATAAATATTTAGTGGAGGCAAAGAGGAGGGAAACATGTTCGGACTCGGCGTAACAGAGCTTATTATTATCCTGGTGATTGTTGTTGTTTTGTTCGGCGCATCGAGGCTGCCTGAAATAGGCAGGGGCATCGGAGAGGCCATAACAAATTTCAGGAAATCAACCGCGGACCTGACCAGGATTGATAAAACTTCAAAAGGTTCAGAAGATGAGACGGTTTCATAAGCCGCCTGGTCTTTGGTTTTTAAATCTCCGGAGTTAATTACTTAAATTTTTTTATTTATAGAATATCTGAAGTGATAGCGATTTTTAAAGAGAGTATTGCAATGATTTTAATTTTTTATTTTGAATTTTTTAATTATCTTGTTCGATGAAGATCCTTTGGCCGGAAAGTATTATGAACTTCTTTATCGATGTCACCATGATCGATAAAAGAAATAATAGCTTTAAACATATAGCCAAGACAGCAATAAATAGAAGCGCTGTCTATGGCATCCTGTCCGAGGTTTACCGGTCCGAACCGACCGCATCTCTCATGAATCAAATTAATGACCCATGGTTTCAGAGGGTCTTATATAATTTGGGAGTCCGGTTTGAAAAGAAGTTTTTTGACCGGACCCGGAAGAATGTACTTGAGGATTTGGCAATAGAATACACGAGGTTGTTTTTAGGCCCGGGTGAACACATATCTCCACATGAGTCCATTCATCATGAAAGGGATGACGGCGACTGGGGAATCTTATGGGGTGCATCCACTTATGAAGTCAGGAAATTTTATAACTCAACAGGAGTGATGTTCGAGACCACGTATCATGGTATCCCTGACGAAATCAGTGTAGAACTTGAATTTATGCATCATGTAGTCAGACGTGAAGCAGATGCATGGAAGGAGACAAATAGTGAAGGCGCTCTTTTCTGTATCAGGATAGAAAAAAAATTTATAAAAGAACATCTTATTAAATGGGTGCCGATATTTTGTGACAGGGTCATTGACTTAACTCAATCCGTTTTCTACAGGGAGATAGCGAGACTGACAAAAGATTTTGTATTACAGGAGATTAATTTATTAAATAACAAGGCATTTTCAAAAGACCGGAAAAGTCAATGCGCCCTGGTTTGAGGCTTGTGTGAAATGGAACAATGCCCTTTTCACAAAAGCGGAAATAAGCGAACGCCCTCTTTATGCAGAGATGCTCTTCAATTCATTTTTTTGCGAGCCCTGCGCTCTTCTCTTAAGGCATGGTTTTCTGATACCATAACTATATGAATGTCTATCTGAAGACATTAACAACGCTTTTATTTTTAGCCTTCCTGATATTCTCCGGATGTACTGAAAAAGAAACTCCCAAAAAAGTAAGTCTGAATAAAAAGGCGGCTGATATCGCCGAAAGGTCAAGGGAACCGGACAAAGGCGCTTTATATTTCGGTTTTGACCTGCGGCTTGGTCCCAAAGAGGATGTGAAGATTTACTCTTCCCTTCTCAGGTATCTTGAGGACGTCACGGGCTATCGCTTCAGGATCAGGTTCAGCGAGAGATATGAAGATACCGTTGATAACCTCGGAAACGGCATTACCCACTTTGCAGCCATCGGACCCCTCAGCTTTGTGATCGGCAGGGAAAGGAACGGCATAAAATGTATGGTAAGCGGTCTGAACGGGGAAAAGAAACCGGAATACCATGCCGTAATATTTACAAGGCCGGGGAGCAGGATTGAAAATGTCGGTGACCTGAAAGGAAAGACATTTGCCTTTGGCGCCAGGTATTCAACCCAGGGTCACCTTATTCCGAGAAAGATGCTTGAAGATGCGGGCATTACTCTGAAAGAGTTGAAACACTATGTCTTTACAGGCTTTCACAGCAATACTGTCAGGGCGGTCTTAAACGGCGAATTTGATGCCGGGG
>DRDE01000074.1 GCA_011040095.1 Nitrospirota bacterium | reverse complement strand
GATTCCCGGAAAAAAGCTTTTGGTGATGACAATGTGTTACAGGAGAACATAATATTTCATGCAGTTCGTGGTTCACAGAAACCTGATAAAGTCGTTATCTCATCATCCGAAGCAGCCAATTTTGACAATACCGATATTCGTAGTGTTCCTTATGGACATGTTGTGTTCCCAAAGGACCGAGATGCGTTTATTCATCTTGTACTTAATGAGGAACATGACCGTGTGATCACGCAGATGGAGGATTTTCGGACATCGCTTGATGAATTAGGTTTAGCAGTTTCGACAGGGCGTGTCGTTGATTTCCGAGCGAGGGAAAATTTGCGACCCCAGCCGGATACAGGGACAGCGCCACTTGTGTATCCCTGCCATTTTCATAATGGTTTTGTGAATTGGCCATCAGACTCAGGGAAGAAACCAAATGCGATAGTTTTGTCTGACATTACTATGAATCTGTTAATTTCAGCTGGTTTCTATGTTCTAACAAAGCGTTTCACGGCTAAGGAAGAAAAGCGTAGAGTAGTTGCTGCTATCTACGATCCGCAGCGTGTTACATCTCAACTTATTGGGTTTGAGAATCATTTAAATTACTTTCACTCCAAAGGAAGAGGTCTATCACAAAACCTTGCAAAAGGGTTAGCTATATATTTAAATTCATCACTTTTCGACCAGTACTTCAGATTATTCAGCGGACATACTCAGGTAAATGCCACAGACCTTAGAAGAATGAGATATCCCTCTCGTGATCAATTAATGCGTCTTGGTTCACATGTTAAACATCAGTTTCCAGATACAGCAGCAGTTGATTCACTCCTTCAAAAGGAATGCAAAGTTAATGGGTAAAGCGGATATTAGTAAAACCGACATAAAAATTCGGGAAGCTTTGGAGATATTGAAGGCACTTGGCCTACCCCGACAGCAACAGAATGAGCGATCTGCATTAACTCTTCTTTCATTGCTGAACTTAAAGCCAAATAGTGCATGGAAGAATGCAAGTGATCCATTAATGGGCATTACACCAATGATGGATTATTTTGCTAAGCACTATGAAAAACAATATGCGCCCAATACTCGCGAAACAGTTCGCCGTCAAACAGTTCATCAGTTTATACAAGCGGCTTTAATCATCCCTAATCCTGATAAGCCATCAAGACCTACCAATAGCCCAAAGGCAGTTTATCAAATAGAACCTTCAGCGTTGAAGCTACTCCGAGAATTTGGAAAACGCCAATGGAAGAGTAGTTTGAAGACATATTTGAAGTCGGTAGAAACTCTGAAACAGATATATGCACGAGAACGGGACATGCAACGCATCCCTTTGAAATTAGCGCGAGGAAAGGAAATCAGTATTTCACCCGGTGGGCAAAATATTTTAGTCAAGAAAATTATTGATGATTTCTGTCAGCTTTTCACGCCGGGGAGCGAAGTCATCTATGTGGGTGATACAGAGAAGAAGTGGGCATACTTTGATTCCGATGCTCTCAAAAAAATAGGGGTTACAATAGAAGAACATGGAAAGATGCCTGATGTAGTCGTTTATTACACCGAGAAAAACTGGCTCGTTCTGATTGAAGCGGTTACAAGTCATGGGCCGGTTAATCCAAAAAGAAGACAAGAGCTTAAAGCACTGTTTTCCCTTTCAAGTGCTGGTTTGGTATATGTCACAGCTTTCTTAGACATGCAGACGATGGTTAAGTATCTTGATGATATCTCTTGGGAAACTGAGGTCTGGATTTCGGAATCCCCTACTCATTTAATTCATTTCAATGGTGAGAGATTCCTTGGGCCATACGAGGAAGACCTAATCGGATAAGCGGGGGATTTTCTCCCCCGCTCTCCACACCACCCCGGCAAGCGGGTCCGCACCGGGCGGTTCCGAAAACACGTCGGCCCGTAGGCGGACAATAATATCAGAGACATCTCAAGATGCCTCTCTGGGGCGAGCGATTCAACGATGCGCCGTGTGGTCAGATTCAATGTGCCTCACGAGGGTTCACGTACAGGGGACTTTCACCCCTTTAGTTCACGCCCATGCCGGGCGTACACAGAAAAGTACAGTGAATGCAGACCAAAGGTGTCGATTTGGATTTTGACAGTTTATATTTTATTAAAAAGGTTTCGAGCATGATAATATCCTACAGGTCTGCATCACTGACTCGTTATAAGAGAGAAAAATGACAGATAAAAACAAAAAATGGATAGATGCAAAAAAGAAGTTTCGCTTATCTGATACTCACATTCAAATGGCACGAGAACTCGGAATGAATCCAAAGAAATTCGGAAGCCTTGATAATCATAAACAAGAAAGATGGAAAGCCCCATTACCTGAATTTATTGAAGACATTTATTTCAAAACATTCAAAAAAGAAACCCCCGATGTTATTAAAAAATTAAAATGAACTTATAAAATGTTTGAACAGACTTTTAAAAACATAGACGACATACTGCATAAAGATGCCGGATGCAGTAGTGAACTGGATTATGTAGAACAAACCTCATGGGTGTTATTTCTAAAAGAAGTAAGGCAATGGGGTCAGGTCTTGTTTCTTGCAATAATGAATTAAAACCGATAAAATTACTGTATGGCAAGACTGCTAAGGGGTTAACAATAAATAACATTTACTTTTAAGGCAAATAATGGTATCCTTAATTTTAATGAAAGCAACGAAACAAAGTACTGCAGACCCATTATTTTTCAAGGTGTTGTCCACATTAAATGAGTCCCAAAAACGTTGGTATGTGGCGAGAGAGGCTATCAATTATGGCCGTGGCGGAATAAAAATTACACATGAACTGACAGGGATATCACGCCCGACAATTATTAAAGGAATGCAGGAGTTAAAAAGTAAAAAAGAGTTGCAAACCGATATGAGAATTAGATCAGTTGG
>DRDE01000073.1 GCA_011040095.1 Nitrospirota bacterium | reverse complement strand
GCTCCTGCTGCCATCAATGTTAACCAGGCTTCCGGTAAGGGCATTTCTGTCAGGTCCGGCATCTGCATTGGGGGCAACGTTGGATACTGACGCTGTTATCAACACTTCATCCTGTGTGCTGTCAGATATACCATCATTAACTGTTAAACTTAGTCTGTATGTGCCGTTGACATCAGGTATAAATTCCGGTTTGGCGCCGGCTGTATCAGTTAGTGAATCATTATTCACGAGGCTTCCTGCGGGAACGTCCGTGAATGACCAGAGGAATGTTATCATGGCTCTCTCAGGATCATTGCTCCCACTGCCATCCAGGGTAGCAGTCTCTCCTGTCATTACATTTTGATCAGGCCCTGCATTGGCAACAGGAACCCGGTCAGGAATGCTTTCAGGATCAAACGGGTCTGAGCCGCCCTCATATTCTTCCAGATTACTGTACCCGTCATTGTCCGGGTCTTCTGCCGCATCATTGAAATTCGGATTCAGTCCATGTGCCGTTTCCCATCCGTCAGGCATATTGTCACCGTCTGTGTCAGGGTTGGTCGGATCAGTGCCTGACAGATATTCATCCAGGTCTGAGAGGCCGTCATTATCATAGTCTCCTGTTCCATCTCTTGTGATATCTCCGAAATAGTTGATTTCCCAGTCATCAGGCATTCCGTCACTGTCTGTGTCCGTACCTAAGTTGATGGTTATTACTGCCCGTTCGGTATCTGTATATAGTCCGTCAAAAGCTGTAAAGGTTATTTCATATTTACCTGACTGTCCCTCTGAAGGTGTCCAGTCAAAGATGCCGGTGGCAATTCCATTGCCTGTGTCACCCTGATCCGTAAAGGTCGCCCCTGCCGGTAACGGCGCGGCGCTCAGCATGGGGATCGTGCTATTGGGGTCGCTGGCTTCTACTATAAAGGATATCTGCCGGCTTTCAAATCCTGAGCGGTCAGGAATAAACTGCAGCTCCGGCGGCTGTGGTCCTGAGGATGGGTCTTCAAATACGACTGTATATGAATCTGTTGTGTTGTCATCAAAGAAGTTGATGTAATATACCCAGTTATCACTTTCATCCCGTGTTTTGGAAAGCCAGGCGTTTTCCTCATTGATGAATTTCCCGTCAGAGCGCAGTACCCTTTTAATCACATCCTGACCGTTTTGGGGATCAGGCAGTTTTACATACATAAATCCCGCGGTTACCGGTGTTGACAATATATACGATATCTCAGAGCCGGTCTGCCCTGAGTACTGCAGGTTTGATAAGGCTGTCTGATCCGTTACTTCCGTGTCTATTGATTCGGATTCATATACCTTGTACACACCGCCGTCCTTTGCCAGAAAGTCCCTGATATTATCACGGCCAGTGAGGTCTACCAGCACATCATGTACGAGAAAGTGAGTGTTGATCGGATCGTTTATCAGTGATGTGAGTTTACCTCCGAGTTCGTCTGCATGGGTATACTCGGCGTCAAACTCTACAAACTGCCCTGACAATGAAACGGTCATGATCCATCGTGCTATTCCCGACCTGTTCGGTTCTATGTCGCCGAAGTCTGCAAGCAGGCTGTCTGTTGCATCCTGTCCATTTACTTCACTGCCTTCTATGTTAAAGCCGATTAAAAGCCCCTGTTCATTCTCCACGATCTTTGGCTGGGCTGATTCTATTTTCAGATCCTTTGCTGTGCCTGCTCCGGTGTTTTTTACTCTTACTCCAAGTGTGAACGGGACAACAGGTTCTATTTCTGTGGTAAATGCATCATCGCCATAGACTTCTGTGGGCAGAAAATAATCCAGTGTCAGCTCCGGCATGGGTTTGACAAATATGTAATCCGGTGAGACCTCGGTAACCTCCTGCTCTCCGCCGATGGTGTATGTGAGTGTTGCGCCTACATAATAAAGTGTGCCCATTTCCAGGCCGTTGGATGAGCCGGGCGCTGGTATTATCAGCCAGTGTATATCCGCTGTGGTCTCGGGCTGTACTGTTCCGGCTCCGTTTACATCGTCTATATTCTCTGTTGAGTCAACGCGGATATAAAAGAGGGCGCTTGTATTGTCAGGATCAGAGCTTGCCGCTACTGCATTGCCGTCTTCATCTGTAAAGTAGATGTCTATGTCCACATCTTCGAGTGTTACGATGTCCAGGCCGTTGGTAATACGCATGTGCGCATCAAATGCCTGCCGCTCCAGCGTAAGCTCCTGCCCGATCTCGATCTTTACACTTGCGCATATTGAATCTCCGGCATATGAGTTTTGCGGAAGGAGTAATGTGTAACATGATATTAATGCTGATAAAAATGACAATAATATCAATGTCTTGTTTTTATGAGTTTTATTCATTTTCACTGTTTCTTTTACTTCTTCTTAAGGTTTTGAACGTCCACTGTCAAGCCTGACCTGCTTCTCCCACGGGATGGACTCCCGAAATACTGGAACGTCCCTTTTGTCACCATGAAAGTTTAGACCCCATTCATTATTCATCTATCCCTCTTTCTGAAACATCGGGTCTGTCGACCAAGTTGAATCAGGCGCATAACCATAAGTCTTTATCTCTGTTCCCCTTGCGTCATACTCCCCAATCAAACCTTCTTCGGAGAATATCCGGTAAGGCATGTCCGGTCCATAGGGCAAAAAGTCTGTGTTTATATTATATTGAAGAGTTTTTGTCATGTCCCTGATTTTCGTTGCTTTTTGAATTAGCGTATGCGTAATTCTACATATTGAAGGTTTCTCAGGTCAAGGAAAAAATTCTGTTGCATATTTTTCTTTAACCGCTGTTTTTTTAAGTTCAGGGAGTCCCTGGGGGGGGCGGACAGGAAAAGCGTATATCTTGGCGGGTGGTGTCAGACAGGAAGACAGTGTCACCCTGAATTCCTCTTTTTCAAAAATCCTGTCAAGTAGAAATTGTAATTTTATTCTAAGTTTGAACCTGAATCTAAAATACAGTATAATATTGTTATTGCCAAGGCTAATATTCAGACGTTTGTAAAAGTGAGGATATAATATGTCCATGCCACGAGGATCTAAATTGAAACTGCCGCCTCTGTATCTTGGAAAAGAGACTATAGGGAAGAGGATCGCAAGGCTTCGAAAAGAGCGTGGATATACTCAGATTGAATTGGCTGAAAAAATGAATATTATCCAAACTCTTATCTCAGACTATGAATGAGACAAACTGCGCCTCCATGGTGAAATGGTTACAAGAAGGCTTGCCCAGGCCCTTGAAGTAACTACAGATGAACTCCTGGGGCTTAACGGCACAAAGAAGAATGGCGGTAATGGAAACAAGTTAAGCCTGAGACTGCTCAGGAGATCAAAGAAGGTTGAAGAACTTCCTTCTTCCCAGCAAAAGACCCTTCTTAAAACTATCGATATTTTCCTCAAGGCTACCGAAAAGTAGTAGTATAAAGGAGAACAAGAAAGGTGGTGGAAACATGCAAAAAGAAGCCCGGACAGCAGCAATGACAGTAGACAAGATAATACACATAGCCGAGACGTTTAAAGGTTTCAAAAAACAGCCAAGTGTGCTTAAAGAGCTTGACGGAAAATACCGGGACGCCGGATTAGAATTGAAAAAAGAAGGCAAAACCGGCACAGACCTTGTGAAGCAATTAAGGGAAGATTTTTAAATGTCCAAAAAGGTCTTTGTTGACTCCAATATATTTCTTAATTTTCTGCTTAAGGAAGAACTGTCCTACGCAGGTTCAAAACATCTGCTTGAAAGAATCGAAAAGGGGGAGGTAGAGGGGATAACAACCCTTCTCAATATTATGGAGATTCTCGCTATCCTGAGGAAAAAATCATCTATGAAAGACGATGAAATAGTCAGAGATGTTGAAAAGTTAGGCGAGGTTCATAATCTTGAGATAATTATACCGGGCGAGATTCATATTGCGCAGGCTTTTGAGATACAAAAAAAATCAAAACTGATGCCTGCCGTTTGTGTCGTATGTATAGGCTGTTGTTGCGCTTATGGTATTAGCATCTCCTTGTATGGTGGCGCTTGTTAGTTGGTCGTTTTCATATGTATAGGTTGTTGTTCGCTCGCTTGCTGTGCCGGATGCTTCGGTCTTCTGGGTCAGGTTTCCTTTGCTGTCATATTGGTATTCTGTTATGTTTCCGTTTTGATCTGTCTGTTTTGTGATGCGGTTGAATTTATGCTCATATCCATATGTTTCTTCCGACCCGTCGGAATAGACTATTCTCGTTAAGTTATCCCATTCGTCATATTCTTTGCGTGTGATGTTGCCTTTTTCATCTGTGATGATTTCATCACGTCCGTCTTTTACTATTTTCTTTATGGTCCTTCCGTTTATGTCTATTTGTTCGGTCTCTCCGTCACGGTCATAATAGACTTCTTTGATCTTCCCGGATGTGGTGGTGATTCGGGCATAGTATTCTTTGCCGACTTTTTCATAGTCATACTGAAAGAAGGTCCCGTTGCCCTCGCTGTTTACTACTTCTGTCACGTTGTTGCCACTGTCATATGAAATAATGTCCTGTCGGCCTTCGGGATAGGTTATCTTGCTGAGTTGTCCGCTGGTGTTGTATTCATACAGGGTTTCATATAGCATTGCGTCTG
>DRDE01000072.1 GCA_011040095.1 Nitrospirota bacterium | reverse complement strand
CTATATAGGAACGCCCCTAACCTGTTCATTATCTGGTCTAATTTATATCATTATCCGACAGTTTTGTCAAGCATTTTTTGCATACATTTATGTCTGAAATACTTCAATTAAATAATTAAATAGAGAATTTAACAGGAAATTAAAATAGAATAGCTTATGCAAAAACCAGGCCACATGTTTATCCCTGAATATTAAGCATATCCAACATCTCAGGTGTATTCTTTTTGCAACACCCTTGTGCAGGAAAAGCTATAATTTCATAGAGCAGAGAAGCTCTTCTGCGCTGCCGTTCTGCAATCTGTTAAAATACTCACTCCCATGGTGATATACAGATACATAATGAAAGAACTCGGCCTGACCTTCATGGTCTGCATTATCGGCCTTAATATGGTGCTGATGATGGAAAAAGTTCTCAGGCTGAGCAGGCTAATGTCCGGGGTTGGAGCCTCGTATGCTGATATGACATGGGTAGTCATCCTGATACAGCCCCAGATACTGGTCCTCACCATCCCCATGGCCCTGCTCCTCTCCGTACTCCTTACCTACGGAAGGCTGGGGGTGGACAATGAGCTGACTGTACTGAGATCGTCCGGCATGAAATTCGGGGAGATTGCAAGACCTGTTTTTTATCTCTCCGCCGTACTCCTTGCCTTCTCCGTTTTTATCACTCTTTATCTCATACCCTTAAGCAGCAAGACACTTAGAGGAGAGCTCAACAGGGTGTTGAGAGAAAGGGCGCCCATGTCCATTGAACCGGGGGTATTCTTTACCTCCTTTAAAGGCTTTCTAATCCTTGTTAATGAGAAAACCGATGGTGCTTTCAGGGGAATCTTTATCTCTGACAGCCGTAATCTGGAATCCGAACGGGTTATCGTGGCACAGGAGGGAAAGCTCTCCCTTGACAAAGAGATGCAGCCGGCGTTCAGTCTTACAGACGGGACTGTCCACATAGTAAACAGGGACAGCAGCACCGAGATTAACTTTGCCGAATATAAATTCACTATCAGGCTGAGCGGGGAAATACTAAACAGGAAGAAAAGTGAGATGACCCTGCCGGAGCTGTACAAAAAAGCTGTCACAGAAAAGACAAACGGCACCGGCTACTTTATTGAGTTTCACAGGAGGCTCAGCTTTCCGGCCCTTATCATAGCGCTTGCATTCCTTGCTCCTGCACTATCTCTGAGGGCAGGAAAAACGGGAAAGACCGGGGGCTTCATAATCGGCCTTCTGGTCTTTACAATCTATTACGTAGCACTGCTGTATTTTGAAAATCTCGTCAGGGCAGGCAAACTCCCTCACCTTGCCTGCTGGATACCATTTGCAGCGCTTACTGCCGTGGCGGTTTTACTTTACAGAAGAGAAAAATGAAGAATGAACATAAGCTTAACCACAGAGACACTGAGACACTGAGACAAAGAATATTCAATGGAAAGTGAAAAATTTTTATCTTTCTCTGTGCCTCCGTGCCTCTGTGGTTTATAAATTCCCATCAATATAAAAAGGAGTCAAAATTGAACAGGCTGCAAAGACTTTATATCCGGGAATTCGGTGTGCTGCTGCTGATCGTCTCATCCATGCTCTCTGCCGTCTTTTCAGTAATATTCATTGTTGAAAGGATCGATGAGCTCATGCCTTACAGACAGACAACTGAAACCCTGCTACTCCTTGGGGCCTTAAAAATCCCCGAATACCTGATGTACCTCCTGCCCATGACATCCCTGCTCTGCACCATCTTCGTTATAAGTCGTGCATCAAGGAGGAACGAGATCACAGCAATAAAGGCATCAGGTGTGAACCTGAGGCGCTTTTTCATGCCCTTTATAATTGCCGGCGTCCTCCTGGTGGCAATTGACTTTGTGATTGCAGAATTCATTGCCCCTGCATCACTGAAGAAATCAAACGATATACTTTATTCACTTAAAGGTGAAAAAAATATCTCCTATCAGGAAGGCAACATCTGGATCAGGGCAAAGAACGGTCTCCTGGTGAGGGCAAAATTATTTGTGCCGCAGGAAATGGAGCTTTACGGCATATCCGTATTCTACATACATGAGGGGAAACTGACAAAGAGGATTGAGGCTGAAAAGGGCGTGTGGTCAGGACAGGACTGGAGACTCCAGGAAGTCAGGGAGTTTGACCTGGACAGGAACACAGTCCGGTATATGCCTGAAAAACTCCTTAAAGGGGTTGGAGAAACAGAGATTATTGAGAGAGAAAAAAACCGGCTCTCGGAGATGAGCGTCACGGAGCTCATAAGACATGAAAAAAGACTGGAAGACGCCGGCTACATGAACACAAAGCTGAAGGTGGATATTCAGTCACGACTCTCTTATCCTCTTGCAAACCTCTTTATGGTCATGATAGGTATATTCCTGTCGCTAAAGAGCAGAAAAGGCAAAGGGATGGTAAGCGCAGGAGCCGGGATACTCATAAGTCTTGCGTATTGGGTTATATACACACTATCACTGTCGCTCGGGTACGCAGGGGGGCTTCCGCCCATGGTCGCTGCCTGGATAGTGCCTGTAATCTTCCTGGCACTGGGAGGGGGGTTGTATTTCAGGATGCCGGTTTAAAGGATAAAGGACTGTTGCGGGTTGGG
>DRDE01000071.1 GCA_011040095.1 Nitrospirota bacterium | reverse complement strand
TTCGAGGCTGACATTCAGTGACATATTTTCCTTGCGGAGAAGTTCAAAAAATTCCCAGGGAGAGAGCCCAAGCATTTTACATGCTTCTGCTGCCGAAAGCTCCCCTGCCTGGTATCCGGACAGCAGCCTCTCACACTTATCCTCTTCAAACCCCTTTCTGAGGATTTCCCGCAGATATGCCGACTTATCAAGCTTCATATCCTTGATAAACTTATACAGCTCTTTGAGAAAATCATCTGACAGTCTAACTGTTGTCGGTTTAAGCATTTCTCAACACCTCCAGCTCAAGTAATACGTCTGCAATAATATCAGCAGAATATCTGCCGATAATCTTCATTTTTTTGATAGATGATTTTGCTTTTTCAAAATCAATCATATCCAGACGATACAATTCCAGGACTATCTTGGGGGATATGATAAAGGGTAAGTTTAAATACCTGCACGCCTTTATGGCTTTTCCATCATCGGTTGCTAAAATTGACCCTTTAGTTTTCCTTGCCAGTACTAATGCTTCCGTTTCTCCCTTATCTATAGACACTGGAAATACCGCATCTTTAATTTTTACTCTAACCGCCTTAATTTTCTTTGCAGAAACAAGAGATGATATAATTTTTGCGTCCGGAAATTTCTTTACAGTCTCCCTGGTTACAACCTCATTCATAACACCCCCAGGGATAAAAACAGTAAAGCGCTCAGCAAGACCGGCAAGCAAAGTGCATTTGGACAGTAGAATCAATGAGCAGCTATCAGCAATTATTATTTTCATACAAAGATTGCCTGTGTGTACATTATTAATGTTTTGTATACTATTTATAGATTATCTGATTTTTCGTGCGATGTCAAACATGGAAAGAGAGAGTTTATCTTAAACAGAACCCGGGAAAGACAGTTGCAAGATTCAAGATGTCAGATGCAAGGGTTAACCCGGGGTTTTTTTAATTGAGCTTCTGCCGCCGCCTTTTCTACGAATACGTTCAATTTCCAAATCAAAATCCATCCGTTTATCACAAAGACGGTGACGTTTGGTTAGGGTTTCGGGATAACAGGAAGTGGCTTGAAGTCTATAATTTACCACCCTATTCACCGGAATATAATGCAGCCGAACCTTTATGGAAGTATACAAGAAAAGCAGGAACTCATGATCGGTACTTTGAAAGCGAAACTGAAATTATTGAAATGTTAAATCGTGTTTTCAAAAGTATTCGTAACTACTCAGGCACAAAGTGGCAAAGACACATAGGATTACAGAAACACAAGAAGAGTTTTTCATTCTTTTTTTCACTTTGTGCCTTTGCCACTTTGTACCTACCTGAATAGTTACAAGTATTCAAAGAAATCCTCAACAGATCATGGGATATTTAAACCCTTTTTGTTGACATTTATGTCCCTTTAATTATGTCGTGCTGTATAGTGTTAAGATGACCTGTTAAATTGTTCTAAAACGCATATGTCAGATTAACGACTCCGACCATAATCCGGGTCTTGCTCCAAGGGAAAACAGTATCTACCATTTTACCGCTTTGTGTCATATTAGGCTTTATTTCACTCTCATCAAGCTTGACAAGTTTATAACCGCCGCCTAAAGAAAGATTTATATCCCTTGTAATTTCACGCTCTATACCGACACCCATATCCAGAGAGGTGCCGTTGGTGTCAAACCACATCCCTTCGTTGTTGCTGTTTCTCACATCACCGTCAAAATAATAGGCAAATGCGGCCCTTCCATTCAGCGCCCATTTGCCAAGCTTATACCCGAGACCGATTCCACCCCCGGTTTTCCATAAACTGAAGTCCTCGGTGATTGTAGCGCTGGACAGAGCAACACCGTTTTTGACAAAGTTTTTTCTCCTGAAATGCATGCCGTCCCATCCTCCCGATACATAAAGCCTGTAATAAAGATTTTTAAGACTGTTGCTGTATCCCAATCTGAAATCATAGAATTGACCAAAAATGCTTATATCATTTGTTTGCTTCTCTATGTTATCTTCTCTCCATTTCTCCACATCCTTTAATCCAAGCGCCCAGTCGGTCGTGATGCCGGCAAAAAAGTTTTTCAGCCCGGCAAAATAATACTCCCCCGAGACACCTAAGAGAACTGTGTCAAGAGATGTTTCCGCCTCAATTTTGCTTCCAAAAGCATCGGTATCTTCATCATATTTGATAACGCCGTAACCGCTGTGCGCCCCAAGCTCAAAACTGTCTGCATCAGCGTCACCTCCAATAAGAAAAATAATTAAGGCGACAATCAGAAGAGCGGTTCTTTTCAAATGTTTATTCCTCTTGCCATATCCGAGTTCACTGCCTCCGCTTTTATATTTTCCGGGGTTGAAGGAGCGGCTTTTAAATGCGTTAAGTAATACGTTAAGTGTTTTTGAAATTGACTTCAGTTTCCGGATGAGTTCTTTCGCATCCCTGCAGGACAACGCCTTGCTCTCTTTTTACATTTATAACTGTCAACCGTCAACCATGAACAGTTGCGAATATATTACGCTCAATCAAAATCCGGGAACACTTTGACTTCAACAGGGCTTCCGTTTTGAAGGGTATGGACTGCTGTTAATATCCCACCCTCTACATA
>DRDE01000070.1 GCA_011040095.1 Nitrospirota bacterium | reverse complement strand
TTAGCGCTGGATATTCCGGATACGCCGGTTTTTATCAAGGGAAACCACAGCAAACTGGAACAGATTTTTGTGAGCATTTTTACAAATGCCATCCAGGCAATGAAGGATAACGGCAAGTTAACCGTAAGTCTCATGCCTGATACGGAAAACAAAAACATACTCATAACGATCAGTGATACGGGGCCGGGAATACCTGGAGAAGATATCAAAAATATTTTTGACCCTTTCTTTACAACCAAACCTGTCGGTGAAGGCACAGGGCTTGGATTATCGGTTTGCCATAGCCTTGTGCAGGAGCACAGGGGGAGAATTGAAGTTAAAAGCAAATTAGGCAGAGGGACTGTTTTTATAATAAAATTTCCGCAATATGAAGCGCCTGAAACAGGAGGATGAAGAAAATCCCGAGAGGGAACGCAATGCCTATTCCCGGTTTGCGTTTTCCTCTGCAAGCGAGACCCAGCTTTTATATCTCGGGAAATAGATCATGCCGTAAATGGCCGACAATCCGAAGAGCAGGTAAAAATCCACCGGGTCCCCGGCTAACAGGAAAAGAAGAAGCCCGTAAAGACAGGGCAGTCCGGAGACCAGCATCGAAGCAATTCCGGCCCTGGATAATCGTTTAACAATTGTTTCAAAATCATTAGCCCCCGGAGCAATATAAATCCGCATAACGATATATCTGATAAGCAGAATATTGAACATCGCCATCAAATAAAGAAAGGCCCTTAACCTGGGGATCCCTGCATAATTTACAAAACCGTTAAAAGGGGCATATGCATTTCTTGCCCATTCAACTACCGCAGCACAAATAAAAAGGCTTGCAACAATAGCCGCGGTTATTCGTAAGACCCTGTTGAATGCCTCCTGCAGTTGTATTCCTTCTTTCTCTCTCGTAAGCCCCCCGGATAAATATGTTGCAGGTTTTCGCATATATATTACACAGATATTATTAACATAAACACCTCACAAAAATCCCCCTTTTTCTGAATTTACCGTATTTCACCAGCAATTCCCGGTGAATTTGTAACGCATTGAGATTGCTTCGCCCCGCTCGCAATGACAGAAAGGATTTTCGCAATGTCATTGCGAGGAGCTTCAGCGACGAAACAATCTTGCATCCGTTTTCACCTTATTACCCACTCCGGTTTTTGGGGAGTATTATAGATAAAACCGAAACCCTTTGATATAATCAGAAAAGACGTAATAGTTCACCCCCTCAGGTTAAGGGGGATTAAGGGAGTTGCTTTAATAATCCATTGTTCATTGTTTCATAAGGACTACTGAACTATTAGAAAAGACAGGATAGTGGAGGGGTAAATGAAATTACAAGCAACTATTGAGTTATGGCAAAAAGGGGAATGGTGTATAGCAAAAATTCCGGAACTGGATTTTATTGCTCAGGGGCGGACTATTGATGTAGCAAAAGCCAACCTTGATGAGGTGGTAAAAATACAGTTTGCCGAGATGAAAGAAATGGGGACTCTTGATGATTATCTTTCAGAATGCGGCTATGTAATCAAAGACGATACCGCAGTGCCCGAAAACGAAATGATCGGGTTCGAGAAGAAATTGGTTCAGGTTGCGTAAATGCCGAGAATATTCCCTACAGACTGGAAAACTCAGTCAAGCTGTTGTATTTTGTATTTCTTCAGAGATCATATTTCAGGTGTCAAATATGAAGATTTTTTGGTGATATTCATGATTTGCCTGTGGAACTATTAAGCGACCTGATAGACATTGCGGATGTAAAGCTTGTCATCGAACTCGATGACGCTGACAAAGACCCGGACGGCATAACGTCCTCGTTTGTCTTTACCGGGGAGATACGTCAGGGCGCTGATATTATCTTAAACCGCATGTCCCTGGACACCGGCTGCGGGATTTTCCTGAAAGGCAACTACGGAAGCGGTAAATCCCATTTCCTCTCCTACCTGTACCTCCTCCTGAAAAACAGGCTCCCCTTTCTTGAAGATTATCCCGGCCTGAAAGACAGGGATTTTAAAGTTGTAAAAGTATCTCTCGTAAAATATCCTTCCTCCCGCCCCCTTGAAGATATTGTGCTTGCCGCATTCGGCCATACAGCAAAGGTGATTGACAGGGAGAAGACATTCAGTGAGATAATCGACAGACACACCGCGCTGATTATTGATGAACTTTCCGAGTTCCTTAGGTCAAAGCCTTCGCCGTCTTCATTTTATGAAGATATCCGGTTTCTGCAATTTCTCGGTGAGTTCTCTTTCCATAACCCCTTATGGATTATCGCCTCCCTGCAGGAATGGATTGAAGAGACCGGCCATATTTCGTCGAGCATCTTTAACAGGATCAAGGACAGGTATCCGCTCAGGATAAATCTGACATCTTCCCACATCGAGGATATTATAGACCGCAGGATCATTGTCAAAAAGCCGGGAGCGAATGAGGCGATAAAAAAGATATTCTTTGAGCTTAAAAAATACTATCCCCACCTCTCCCTCAAATATGATGATTTCATGAAGACCTACCCCCTCCACCCGTTTACTGTTCGATTTCTCTCAGGCCTGACACCCGTTTTTTCACAGCATCGCGGGGTCATACAATTTGTATTCAGCGAGGCGGGCAAGATGCTTGACAGGGCGGCTGACGAACTCATCACGCCCGACGCCATATTCGACCACTTTGAGGAGAGGATCAGGGAGATACCCGAATATTCCCCGTTTGCAAGGGTCGCATATGATTATTATAAAGTCCGTATGGATGAGATTCTTCCCCGGCCCCAACAGCAGGAGGCAGGCATTGCAGCGATCAAGATCATGGCGCTTGCCGAGATTTCCCCCATTGAAAAGAGAAAGACAGCCCGCGGGATCGCAGAGATACTCCTGAAAAAGGTAAGCACACTGACATCACAGATCAATTACGAATTTATAAAAGACGCTGTGCTTGAACCGCTCGTTGCACACCGGATGTACATAAACAAAGAGGGAGAAGAATTCTTTATCGACCCCGGAGTGGACGAGGGTATCAGGATAAAGGCAAGGATAAAGGCGTTCCGTGAGCGGTTTGAAGACAGGGGACATCTCTTTTCGGAGATATGCAGCCTGCTGAACCTTGACTGCCTGCCCCTTACGGATATCAGGCAGGGAAGGAAATACAGGTTTGTGTGGCAGAACAGCATGAGGGAATGCACGGCCATGCTCTCCCTTCCCGGCAGGTTGAAAAGGGGCGATATAGAGAGGATGATTGAGGGGGTCGAAAAGAGGATCGACGGATTTTTCGTCATACTTCCGCCCTTTCCTGAGGATAACCGCTGGATATATTCACTGAAAGACACCTTTTCAAATCCCCGTCTTTTATCGCTCGTATTCTGGGCGCCAAGGGGCTTCTCTGATGAGGAGAGGCAGTTTGTGGAAGAGTTTATTTCAAGATGCAGACTCATAAAAGAATTCCCTCCACTCGGAAACGAGGTGAAAAGGGACGAAGGCAGGTTCAGGGATATAATGACATCCGTTTATTATGAAGGAAAGATCGTATATGGCACAGGCAGGGAACTAAAAAACCTCAAGGAAATAGGATATCTCCCGGTCGAGAAACTGATATCCCATATCTTTGACTATCCCCTCTCGGAGACATACCCCGACCATTATAAGATTATGCCTAGGATAGAGTTTTTCTCTTCCCACCACCTGAACAGCCTCTTTACGGACTTTATAAAGCAGGGCAAGATTACCCTTCAGGAGGCTAAGAAAAGGGGGCTTCTCCCTTACATAAAAGGATTGCTTGAACCCATGGGCATAGTCAAAAAACGCGGTGGAAGCCTCATGGTCTCTCTTGATGTTGAAAACAGCATAGTCTCCCATACGCTGAACACGGCATCCCGGGAAGACAATCTTGAGGCGCTTAAGACATCGCTGAAAAAGGGAAAATGGGGCATGGGTGAAGAGCAGATAAACATCCTTTTGTCTGCGTTTATTGTCTCGGGACATCTTGTGCCGTTCGGCAGAGACGGCATCATCGAGCTTATTGACCTGCCGCAGCTTGCATCAGGCATTGTTGCAAGCCTTAAGACAGGCAGGACGATTTCGCCTGAGCTGCTCAGCTATATTCATCACGGCAGTTTCATATGGGGCGATGTTGAGGACGTGCCAACACCCCTGACCCGGAAGGCCATGTGGAAAGAGGCGACTCTGCTCATCCGGAAAGAACGGAAAGTGATTGCAGAAGTCAACGAGTTCTTAAACAGATACAGGGACTATCCACTCTTCAAAAAAATGTCTGTTGACAATGCCATACTCAACAGGCTTTCAATGTTCCTGAATTCCCTCACGCTCTCTTTCCAGCCCGCAGAGGGCATTGAAAGGATGCTGGCGTATCTGAAGGAAAATCCCGGACTCAAAGATGAGATTGATTACCTTGAAAAAATCCACACATTCTTTGCAGAACACTTCCAGTTAATAACAAAATACTACCTTTACCTTACTCACCCTTCCCTCAGGCTGCCGGCTGCCGCAGAGAATTGCGACGAGATGAGACAGGTCCTGCTGTCGAATATTGAGGAATACCTGAATTCATTCAATGTTGAATTCAGCTCATTAAAGGACAAATGGGAAGAATTTTTCAAAGCATTTACAGATGCCTACAGGGACGGGCACGGTCAGTATTACGGGTCTCCGGTCTTCAGCGTGAGAGATGAGATCGGGAAAAGCGGGGAAGGAAGGGCGCTTAAGCGGATATCGGAGATCGTCAAGTCGGTAACATTCGAGCCGGACTGGTGGACATTGAAAAACGAGATAGACAGGATGCCCGATGTGTGCAGGGAAGACCTGAATTATGAACTCTTCAATGCGCCGGTCTGCAGGTGCAATTACAGGATCAACGATAATCCCCCGGAAGCCGATAATGACCTTGCCGCCAAATGCAGGGAAGGGATACTCGGCTTTCTGCGAGTACTGCAGTCTCCGGAGAACAGGGAAAAGCTTGAATCCTATGTGTTAAGCGCAGGCGACGCGGGAAGGGAGGATGTGGCGGAGAAAGTATCTTCCGTGCTGAACCTCGACCTTTCAAAGGCAAATATGTCGCTAATACTGCCGCTGCTTACATCCAATGTCCTTGATGAGATTCACAGTGCATTCAAGGGCAGGTGGAAGATCAGGGAAGTCAGGAGCAAGGACTTTATCGACAGGGTCAGGGGCAGGAGGCTCAGGCATAGCGAGCTGAGCGCCCTTTTTTACCAGTGGGCGGGCAGGGATGATGACACGATTATCTGGATAAGGGATGAAGATGAACCTGGCACAGGACTCATGAAAGAGGAGCTGTCAAGATACGGCTCTGACGGAGAGCGGATATCAGACAGGATATTCGGCAAGGACTTCAGGAAGGCCGCTTACATAATATACGGCGGAATGGTCTCCAGGGGCGAAAAAATCAGGGACATGGAGAACCGGCTGAAGGATGAAGGGAGACTGAGTCTCTTTGAAGAGATACGTCTGTCGTCCTATTCAACGGACGACCTCTTCCGGCTGCTTGATACCGAGAAAATAGACTACATGAAGAAAAGACTTCGCACGGAATTATTTCACAGGCTCTGGGGGAGGATCATCGGTGATGAAAAAATAAAATCAACATCTGATGAAACCATGAAGGATGTCCTCCGCATAATCCTGATCACGAGCAGGGAAGGAAGATATAATGGCGTGGAACTGTTTACCGAGGTGATAGCGCCGCTTCAGCTTCACGTGGAGAAACTGCGCCACGGAAATATTGATGGCGCAAAGATTGATGATGATGTGATTGACAGGATCAAAGAGAAGCTGGACCAGCTTACAAACCGTTATGGAAAAGGCATTGAAGGGAAGGAGCCGGTTGCCGGCGTTGAAGACATTAAAAATACGATCAAAGGGGTGGCAGCGATATTTGACGGATTGAGGTATGACCTGTGGGTAATGCTCAGGGAAGAGCTCCTGAAAGAGGGTTTTACCATCCATGAGAAGCCTTTCAGGATTTCAGCGCCGTCGTCCACGGCCAGGTTCCGCGAGACAATGGGCATTGAAGAAAATGGGAATATTAACGGCAAGAGCTACACCCTGTACAAATGGGCTGAAAGGGGAATCGGCAGGAGGGAGATGAAAAAGATACTCAACTCCGGGGAAGACATCATATTCCTGCATTTCAATTTTATCGACACAAAGGTGCACAGCTCCACACTCAACCTTTACCCGCTTTTTATAAACATCAGGGCGGAGTTCACATCAGCCATTATGCCGCTGCTTAAAGATATCGGGTCGTTTTTTGTCTTATCCGACCACGGGTTTACGGACAGGAACAGGATGAAAGACAGGTACACCCACGGCGCCGCCGGCGTATGGGAAACCATCCTGCCCTTTGCGGAAGTGCGCCGCGGATTTAAATTTGAGAGATCAGGAGGTGATTAAACTGTCTGGCGAGCGCCCTTGAGAACATTAATATCTCTAAGCACTACTGAAGTTATTCAAAACCCACACAGGCACTGCCGGCACCCGTTTATGACCGGCGAATTGTTTTTCATCAATGACGCTATTCAAGAAATCTTTCTATCAATATATCTTCTATATTTCTTCTTGAGTCAATGACTGCGAGAACAAAAACTGTATGACCGGATATGCGGTACATAACCCGCCAGGGTGAAATGACCAATTCCCGGTATGCAAATATTCCATATGCTTTGAGTTCCGGAACAATCCTTCCTCTCTCCGGGGATTGATTCAGGGTTTTACATTTAGATTTTATCATCTCAAAAATACGAATGGCTGCATCAACACTATCCTGATAAATATATTCCGTAATGTTCAGTAAATCCTTGCTCGCGGGTCGGGACCATTCAACGCTGAACCTTTTCATGATTCATTTTCTTTTTTTCGTCTTCAGTAATTTATCTTCAATTTGCTTAAAGAATGTTTCCTGTTTAATAGTTCTCCCCTTTTGAATATCTTTTTCCGAGTGAGACAGGATTTTCATTAAGTTCAGGGAGTTCGCCATCTTTTCATAAGATTCAGCGTCTTGGATAACTGCTTTTGGCTCTCCATTTTGAGTAATTATAACAGGCCTGTGAGTTTCATTGATTTGAGCTAACAGTTCTGCAGATCGAGACTTCAAATAAGAAACAGGTTTAATGTCTTCTTTGATTTTCATATTAATCACCCCCAGTCCATTTATAGTACTATATATAGACTGGCCGGTCAATGCATGTTTTTAAACATAACCAGGCTCCGCTGCCGCTATGAAGCGCAGTTGATTACAAAGAAATATATAAAAGGAAAAAAAGTTCCAGATCATATTTTCAAGGCTATTGAGATTAGGCCACATAATACAATGCCCAAGTGGAATTATACTCTTATGCCAAACTATGCAAACATATTAATCAATTAATTGTTGAGAATTTAGGGCCAAGACTGTAAAGTTGTTTTTTCGCGGACCCTTACAGAGACATTGTCAGGCTTATAGCCTGACAGACTGTAGTTGACGTCATGCTGTATATTAGGCATAATGTATATATAGGAGGATATCATGGCAATCAAAACACACAGAACACAAATCTACCTTAAAGAGGAACAGTACCGGTATCTCCGTCAACAGGCAGAGAAAAAAAAGGCGAGTATCGCTGAGATAGTACGTGAAATAATTGATGAACGCCTGCCGAAAGAAAAAGACTATAAAGACAATCCCCTCTTTTCCATAGGAAAGGATGGATTTTCCATGGGCAGGCGGAAAGGCTCTATAATGCATGATGACCATATCTACAGGCAAAAGAAATGAATATTCCACGAGACATATTTATTGACACAAGCGCCTTTATAGCAATGCGCGTAAGGGATGATGTTAACCACAAAAAGGCCCGGACATTCTTAAAGACAATCAAAGAAAACAAGCTCAGATTACATACGACCAATTTTGTGTTGGATGAGGTTTACACATATTTTTGCAGGGCGCATAAGATAGCTGTTGAAATGGCGAAGCTTATAATGGATAACCCTTTGATTGCGCTGCACAGAATTTCTGTTGATGATGAAGATAAGGCATGGGAGATATTGAAAGACTTTAATGATAAACAATTTTCATACACTGATGCCACAAGTTTTGCCGCAATGGAACGACTCGGATTTGAAACTGTATTTGCATTTGATGAGCATTTTAGCCAATACGGTAAATTTATAACAGCGCCCTGAAAGCACGTAAGGGCTATTCACAATATATACATCAGGCATTGATGTGCCTTATATTGCCAAAAGGCCGGAAGACCCTGGCCGGAGGGTTCGGATTATGCACACATCTAATTGTCGCTTATCGCAAGCAAAATTATTCCATCAATGATATCAAAGTGGTTCTCGACGCAGAGGGCTTGAAGATTTCAATTGATACTATTAATCAAATTCTTGAACACCGATTTTCACACCGTTATAAGCGTCAATTAAGGGAGCAAAATCAGGCGGTCCAAACGATCTCAACAGTTTTTCCATCTATCCAGGGAACAACAATCGGCCCTGTTAATTTATCAACACTTTTCAATACCGGCGTATGAGCGCGCTTGCGAATCTTCACTAAAAATCGATTGCCATCGTAAACAACATGACCGGGCATATTTATAAACTTTCTGAATAGTGTCTTTGCATCATGATGTTGAAATCTTCTTAAGTCCCGGGCAAAGCGGCGATATAGAGAATCTGCTGTAAATGTCCAAAGAATATCAAAGTGAATCCTTATCATAAGCGGTGAAGAAAGTGCATTAAGATTGAAAAAAGCTACTAACTCGGAAAGCTTATTTTCTATTCTCCATCTTTCTGCATATACTTCTACAACTTCGGTAATGGATAAATCTTCATTATTATATAGGTGCGCATAAGTAACACAACAATTAGAGATTGGAGATACAACCATGCAACCAAGCACCTTCGCCAGGGGAAACAAGAGAACGCGGAGAAACCTTAAGACATTGCGCAGGGAGGCCCACGCAGATAAGGCTCCCAAGGTCGCCCTGCGTATTCAGGGCATCATGCTCAGCCTCAAAAAGCACAGTGTCAGCGACATCGCACGGCTGCTTCAGGTACACCGCAGTTCTGTCCACTCGTGGATACAGAATTGGAATGT
>DRDE01000069.1 GCA_011040095.1 Nitrospirota bacterium | reverse complement strand
TGTCTGGTGGGTAGTTTGACTGGGGCGGTCGCCTCCCAAAAGGTAACGGAGGCGTTCAAAGGTCTCCTCAGGCTGGTCGGAAATCAGCCATCGAGTGCAAAGGCATAAGGAGGCTTAACTGTGAGGCATACAGGCCGAGCAGATGGGAAACCAGGACTTAGTGATCCGGTGGTTCCATGTGGAAGGGCCATCGCTCAACGGATAAAAGGTACGCCGGGGATAACAGGCTGATAGCATCCAAGAGTTCATATCGACGATGCTGTTTGGCACCTCGATGTCGGCTCATCGCATCCTGGGGCTGAAGTCGGTCCCAAGGGTTGGGCTGTTCGCCCATTAAAGCGGTACGCGAGCTGGGTTCAGAACGTCGTGAGACAGTTCGGTCCCTATCTGTTGTGGGCGCCGGAGACTTGAGAGGAGCTGTCCTTAGTACGAGAGGACCGGGATGGACGGACCTCTGGTGTGTAGGTTGTTCTGCCAAGAGCAATGCCTAGTAGCTATGTCCGGACTGGATAACCGCTGAAAGCATCTAAGCGGGAAGCCAACCTCGAGATTAGGTCTCCCTTGTCGAGAAATCGACACTGAAGGTCGGTGGTAGACTACCACGTTGATAGGCTGGGTGTGTAAGTTCGGTGACGGATTTAGCTAACCAGTACTAATTGACCGTGTGCCTTGACCCCCTTACTCTGAATCCTGCAGTTGTTTTATAAAGGCTTATCTCTGCAGAGATAAGCTTCTTTATTTTCAGGCTCGTTTAGAATATTTTTAACCTGCCCGGTTTTTGCATTATTGAACTTATCTCAGTCCACTTCATCAAGCTTAAGCAGGGTTCCCGGTTTAGAGCCGTACCTGAAGATGGTTGTCCCTTTACACCCCGTTTCATAAGCGAGCAAAAACGCCCTTGCAACATCATCTCTTGTTGACCTGTGTTTAAGATTGATTGTTTTCGATACGGCATTGTCCGTAAATTCCTGGAATGCGGCCTGTGCTTCTATATGGTCTTCAGGCGGTATGTTATGTGCAGTTACAAAAAGCCTTTTCACATCACGGGGGATTTCCTTTAATCCCCTCAGATTGCCTTTTACACCGATTTTCTTAATCAGTTCAGGACTGTAAAATCCCCTTTGCTTTGCTGTCTCAAGAAAACAGGGATGTACTTCATGAAGTTCCGTATCGAGGACGAGTCTTTTATATGCTATGGCAAAAAGAGGTTCAATGCCGCCTGAACATCCTGCAATTAATGAGAGCGTTCCGGTAGGGGCAATAGTCGTGGTGGTAGCGTTTCTTAAGCCGCCCTTTGAAATAATTTCAGGTGTATCATAAACAGAGCCTTTAAAGTTCGGAAAAACTCCCCGCTCTTTTGCAAGTTCTGAAGATGCATCTCTTGCCCTGTTTCTTATAAAACTCATCACTTCCCTTGCAAGCCTGAATGCCTTGGGGGAATTATATCTGATGCCAAGTTTTATGAGCATCTCGGCCCAGCCCATAACCCCGAGCCCGATTTTCCTGTTTCCTTTATGCATCTTTTCGATTTCAGGAACAGGGTATTTATTTGCGTCAATAGCATCATCAAGGAAACGGACGCCCAGTTGAACAAGCGCGGCTAAAAGTTCCCAGTCGATTTCATTTGTCTGTGTTCTATGTTCTGTGCTCTGTGCTCTGACCCTAACTATCTTTGACAGATCAACAGATCCGAGTATGCATGCCTCAAAAGGCAGAAGGGGCTGCTCCCCGCAGGGATTGGTGCTTTCAATTTCTCCGATATGAGGAGTGGGGTTGTCCCTGTTTATCCTGTCGATAAAGACCAGGCCGGGGTCGCCTGTTTCCCATGCGCTTTCCACAATTTCATTAAAGACGTCTCTTGCTTTCAGATGTCCTGTTATTTGTCTGCTTCGCGGATTGAGCAGATTATAATCAGCGTTCTTTTTCAAGGCCTGCATGAATGTATCCGTTATTGCTATTGAGATATTAAAATTCAGGAGCTCTTCTTCATGGCGTTTTATCTTTATGAATTCAAGGATATCAGGATGATCAATCCTCAATATGCCCATGTTGGCGCCCCTCCTGGCGCCGCCCTGTTTTATAACTTCAGTTGCAGTGTTATATATTCTCATGAACGATACAGGGCCGCTGGCTATGCCGCCGGTTGATTTTACAATGTCGGACCTTGGTCTCAGTTTTGAAAAGGAAAAACCGGTGCCCCCGCCGCTCTGTAATATTAAAGCAGCGTTTTTCAGCGAATCAAAAATGCTCTTCATTGAATCATTAACCGGGAGGACAAAACATGCGGCAAGCTGTCCCAGTTCCTTGCCCGCATTTATGAGGGTAGGGGTGTTAGGGAGGAACAGAAGATTGCTCATCGCATCATAAAATTTCAGCTCCCATTTCTCTGCGTCCCCTCCATATATTTTCTCGGCTGATGCAACGGTGCGTGCGACCCTGTGAAACATTTCTTCCGGTGTTTCAATGATATTGCCGTGTTCGTCGCGAAGAAGGTAGCGTGTCTTTAATACAGTGAGGGCGTTTTCGGTAAGCTTCATAAAAAGATTATATCAAAAAAGTACGGGGTCTTCATCAACTCCAAATTAAACAGAAAGCATGGAGGATTTAAAAATATTCGAGCTTGATGTTTAGTTGACTGTCGAAAGTGATTTTTTCATTTTTTTCTTGACAATAGAAATCATTTATGTGAATATAAAAAAAGTCGTAACCGTTCACAGCCCTGATATACATGAGCATTTCCCTGGACGCATAGCATTTAAAGTAGCGGAGTAGCGGATAAAAAGGCATGTGACTACAATAAATGGTGGTAAAGTGACTGCCTATTCAGCTTGGATGAGAAATTACACCGGAGTTGGTAATAATGAAGGAGCGGGGCCATCACGGAAATAAGCTTTAACCGATTCCGGAATGAAGTTGAAAGCTGACCGGCCTTGCAGTTGGCATGTCGC
>DRDE01000068.1 GCA_011040095.1 Nitrospirota bacterium | reverse complement strand
TATGATTGAAAAAACGATGATAGGATATTTTATATATGAATTAAAAACAGATTTGCTCGGAATCTTTGTTCCTTAATTAAATTGAATTCCTGATGTTTTTAATCTCTACGGGTAGAAAACCGGGTCGGAAAACTATAGCCCAAAATTATTATCTATTGAATTGCCTAAACAGGCATTCAGATATTCTCTGATAATATGATCTGGTGGGTCAATTCTCTTTAGCGTTGGTGGGGCAATTCTGCTTAGTGTTGAAGCTGTGAAGGGAGAAAACGAAATGTCACATGCTGTAACCGCCGAATATATAACATTCTTAAAAGACATCAAAGCCCGAATATATAAGGCCCGGTACGACGCCCTTAAAGCTGTAAATAAAGAACTTATACAATTGTATTGGGACATTAGCAAATCAATAGTAACAAAGCAGGAAAAGCTTGGCTGGGGTAAGGCAATTGTATAATACTCCCCAAAAGATAGAGTGAGCAATAAGGTGTAAAAACAGCCTGTCAAAACCCGAAGGAGGAGAGGCAGGATGAAAAACATACGAAAGAAACATAGCAGCATATAAGGCAAAAGTAGCGCTTAAAGCAGTCAAAGGAGAAAAGACGATAGCGCAGATAAGCAGCAAATATGGAAGTGCCTACCTAAATAGTTACTCATTTTGCATATCAACTATAATTTTCAGGGGAAACTTAAATCCTGCTGCTTTCTTTATGCTTTCATTCCTGCCATGAGAGAATTTCATGTTTTCCGGTATTTCAGAGATTACAAAGTCCGGGATTTTATAAAGCTTTGCTCTTCTTTTGGCGTGGCGTGAAAATTTTATCTTTACCTGATAGATTCCTTTGTTACTTTTCGTCCTGGTAATAATTTTAATCTGCTCTGCATGAATGTCACGTCCCTTGATGCTAAATAGAGTCTGTGTATAAACTGCTGTTTTTATTTTTGTCATACCCGAAGTCTGTAGTCGGGTATCCGGAACTCACTGATAAGACTGGATTCCCGCCCAATAGATCGCGGGAATGACGGCTCTATTGTTGAGTTTATACACAGACTCTAAATAGTTCAGCAGTCCGGTTAAGCTTATAATTACACGCAATACTGAACAACAACTTTCTTTTTTGGTAAATAACGGATTGATTGGATAACTCCCCCGGCCCCTTTAACCTAAGAGGGGAGGTATGGTTTCCCCCTTAGGTTAAGGGGGATTAAGGGGGTTACTTTAATAATCTCATTGTTGTATTAGGGGCGCTGAACTGTTACAAAAAATTTACTTCTCTTTCGTCTCTTCTTTTGCCTTTTTCTTTTCCTTCTTCTCTCCTGTCTCCCCTTTTATCAAATCATAATCGACAAATTCAAGAATCGCCATATCAGAGTTATCACCAGGGCGGAACCGTGTCTTTAGAACCCTTAGATATCCACTGTTCCTTCCAATTTTCGGGGCTATTTCAGTGAAGAGTTTTGTGATTATGTTTTTATTGGGAATACGCGAAAGCGCCAGCCTCCTTGAATGTATATCCCCTTTTTTGCCGAGGGTAATTACGCGCTCGGCTAATCTTCTCGCCTCCTTTGCCTTGGCAACCGTAGTCTCTATTTTGAGATGTTCAAACAAAGATGTGACAAGATTTCTCAACAGGGCTTTTCTGTGATTTGCGTTTCTTCCGAATCCTTTACCAGCTACTCTATGTCGCACTCTGAGGCCTCTTTTCTGCGGCTAATTTCTCCAGTCCATCGGTATCCACCCGCATATTAAAATGTAGTCCCATAGCAAGGATAATCTCCTTTATCTCATTTAAAGACTTCCGTCCGAAATTCTTGGTTCTCAGCATTTGCTGTTCGGTCTTTTGCACAAGGTCGGCAAGTGTGCGAATATTGGCATTTTTCAGGCAATTATATGAACGCACGGAAAGTTCAAGTTCTTCTACACTTTTAAGAAGATGTTCATTTAACTCAACCGGTTCCTCATCATAAAAATCATCGCTGAAGCCGGGATTTGTTTCTTTTTCCTCAACAGCCTCAACAGCCGCCTCTTCTTCTACAATCTCTTCTTCTTCAAAGGAAAAGAGAGATAAATGCTCATTGAGAATATCGGCAGCTTCTGTTACAGCCTTTTGAGGAGTGATGCTGCCATCGGTCCATATCTCTAGAATAAGCTTGTCATAATCCGTAGACCGGCCTACCCTCGCCCCCTCCACCCAGAAGTTCACTTTCTTGACAGGGGTGAAGATTGAGTCTATTGCAATTGTATCAATCGGCTGATCTTCATTTTTATTTGCTTCCGCCGGAACATATCCTTTGCCTTTCGCCACCGTGAGTTCCATTGTAAAATCAACATCTTTCTCAAGTGTCACAATGTGTTGCTCCGGAGTGAGCACCTCTATCCGGTCTCCTGTGACGTCTTTCCCTTTAACCTCGGCAGGGCCTTTAACATTAATCGATACAACCTTTTCCTCATCGGAATGCAGTTTGAATCCGAGCTGCTTTATGTTAAGCACCATATCGACTACATCTTCCTTTACCCCGGTCAGCGTGGAAAATTCATGGAGTACGCCGGGAATCCTGATAGAAGTGACGGCAGCGCCCTCTATGGATGAGAGTAAAACCCTTCTCAGAGCATTTCCTACCGTAGTTCCAAAACCTCTCTCAAATGGTTCCGCATACAGTTTGCCGTATGTATTTGTATGGCTCTCAGAATCAAAATTGATATTTCCAGGTAACTGAAAGCCTTTCTTCCTAAGATCCATTAAGCCTCCTTGCATAATGATCACACAGGTTGTTTTTAATCTGTGCAATCCCTTTATTGATCGGTAAAATCATTTATATTATTTTGAATACAATTCAACTATCAGTTGTTCCTTAACAGGAAGTTCAATTTCATCCCGCGAAGGATAATGAAGCATTTTGCCCTTGAGATTGTTGACATCTATTTCCACCCATGAGGGCAAACCCCTGTGCTCCATCCTGGAGATATTTTCCTCTATAACAGTAAGTTTCCTGCTTGCTTCTTTAAGGCCTATTATATCTCCGGGACGAATCAGGCAGGAAGGGATATTAACCCGCCTGTCATTTACAGTCAAGTGCCCATGCAAAACAAGCTGTCTTGCCTGCCTGCGATTTGAGGCAAAACCGAGGCGGTAAACTATATTATCAAGCCTGCATTCCAGCAACTGCAAAAGGTTGCTTCCCGTGACACCCTGCTTCTTATCCGCCATATAAAAGTATCTCTTAAACTGTTTTTCAAGCAAGCCGTAAGTCTCTTTAGCCTTTTGTTTCTCTCTCAACTGCAACGCATAATCAGAGAACTTCCTCCTTCTCTGGCCGTGCTGGCCGGGTGCATATTTTCTTCTCTCAACCGCGCATTTATCCGTAAAACACCTGTCGCCTTTAAGGAACAGTTTTTCGCTTTCTCTTCTGCATAACCTGCAAAGAGCGTCTCTGTATCTTGCCACTATACTCTTCTCCTTTTCCGGGGTTTCGTGCCGTTATGAGGGACAGGAGTTACATCCTTGATATGATTTATTTCAAGACCTGCTGCCTGAAGCGCCCTGATTGCCGATTCCCTGCCCGCGCCCGGCCCCTTTACATACACATCTATCTGTCGCATGCCGAAACCCTTTGCCTTTTTAGCAGCAGCATCCGCTGCTATCTGGGCGGCGTAAGGCGTGCTTTTTCTCGAACCCTTGAATCCCTGGGAACCTGCAGAAGACCATGTTACAACGTTACCGTTCTGGTCGGTAATAGTAATTATTGTATTGTTAAATGTAGCCTGGATATATGCCTCTCCGGAATGTACTACCTTCTTTTCTTTTTTCCCGCCTTTTCTCTTCTTCTGTGCCATTAACTTATCCCTTCTTCTTCATGCCACCGATAGCTTTCCGGGGGCCTTTACGCGTCCGCGCATTTGTGCTTGTCCTCTGCCCTCTCACCGGCAACTTCGACCTGTGTCTGAGCCCTCTGTAGCTACCGATATCCTGAAGCCTTTTTATATTCATGGAAATGTCGCGCCTTAAATCGCCTTCTACTTTATAGTCCCTGTCTATAGCTGTCCTGAGCTTTACACCTTCTTCATCAGTAAGATCCCTGGCTTTCTTATTCAGATCAACACCTGTTTCCTCCAATACCTTCCGGGAAATAGTTCTTCCGATGCCGAAAATCCTTGTAAGACTTATTTCCAGACGTTCATTCCTCGGTAAATCAACTCCTGCAATTCTCACTATATCTCCCCTTCTCTTTTAATTATCCGTGTAATCCGGATATAATCAGCATACTCATAGTCCCTTTTTTCAACAAGACACTATCCCTGTCTTTGTTTATGCTTCGGATTGCTGCATATAACCCTGACTACACCTTCTCTCTTTATTACCTTGCATTTTGCGCATATTGGCTTTACTGATGAGCGCACTTTCATATTCACCTCTTAATTCATTTATTCAGAGTCCGTTTATAAGCTCAAACATTTGTCGTTTTTCCGTCATTCCGACTCGTCCGGAATCGTTTCTTCAAGAAGGATTCCCCACGCGCTTCGCCAGCAGGGAATGACATGCTTTTGAGCATTTGCGTTATTTATACACAGACACTATTTAAATCTATACGTTATCCTGCCTTTGGTGAGGTCATAAGGCGACAGTGCAACCGTTACCTTGTCTCCCGGCAATATTTTTATAAAATGCATTCGCATCTTACCGGAAACATAAGCAAGTATCCGCTGCCCGTTTTCAAGTTCAACCCTGAACATTGCATTAGGCAGGTTTTCAAGGATTGTACCCTGAACCTCTATGGCTTCTTCTTTAGACATTATAGAACTAATGATTATAATTATTCTTCACAATTTAGTCAATATATTAAGTCCATTTTTTGTAATAGCTACAGTATGCTCAAAATGAGCGGACAAACTTTTGTCTTTTGTAACAGCAGTCCAGCCGTCATTCAATATGACCACTTCCCAGTCGCCGGCATTTACCATAGGCTCTATAGCCAGCGTCATGCCGGGTAAAAGCCGGGGCCCCTCGCCGGGTTTGCCGAAGTTGGGGACCTGAGGCTCCTCATGAAGCTCTCTGCCTATTCCGTGACCCACAAAATTCCTGACTACTGAAAAACCCTCTGACTCAACATATTCCTGAATAGCAAACGACACATCAGAGAGCCTGTTTCCGGCAACGGATTTTTCCAACCCTATTTTCAATGCCTTTTCAGTGACTAAAAGCAGTTTCCCGGCCTGCTTATCCACTGAGCCAACAGGTACGGTCACAGCGGCATCTCCATAAAATCCTTTATAACATACACCTATATCAAGACTGATAATATCACCGTTTCTTAATTTCGTTGAAGAAGGAATCCCGTGGACTACCTGCTCATTTACGGAAGTACATACACTTGCAGGATACCCTCTATACCCTTTAAAAGCCGGTCGTGCGCCTTTAGAAAGTATAAAAGATTCCGCAAATTCGTCCAGTTCCTCAGTCGCAACACCCGGAGCAATATTTTTCTTAATCCCTTCCAGCACTTCCGCTACAATCCGGCATGATTCCGCCATCCTTTTTATCTCATCGTCTGACTTAAGAACTATCAATGATTAATTCCAAACTTCTAAATTCCGGATATATTTGGTATGTTATCAGCTTCTCCTGCCCCGGACCCTGCCTTTTTTAAGAAATCCATCATATGAACGCGTCACAAGATGAGATTCCATCTGTGAAATCGTATCGAGCGCAACACCGACTACAATAAGTATGGATGTCCCTCCAAAATAAAAAGGCATGTTAAAATAGCCCCGCATTATATCGGGCAATATACATACAGCCGAAAGATATACTGCGCCTCCGAATGTTATTCGCGCAAGCACATGATAAATAAAATCAGCCGTCTTTTGCCCGGGCCTTACACCCGGAATAAAGCCCCCGTATTTCTTGAGGTTATCCGCAATATCCACAGGGTTAAAGGTTATGGAAGTATAAAAATAACAGAAAAAGAAAATCATACTGACATAAAGAATCGTATAAAATACCGTGCCCGGGGTAATCTGTCTTGCTAATGACTGCACCCAGGGGATCGCGATGAATCCTGCGATTGTGGCGGGAAACATCATGATCGAAGATGCAAATATAGGAGGTATAACACCTGCAGTATTCACCTTGAGCGGCAGATGTGTGCTCTGCCCCCCGTAAACCTTTCTCCCTACTACCCGTTTTGCATACTGTACGGGAATCTTTCTCTGTCCCCGTTCTACATACACGATAATACCTATAACGGCAATCATCATGACCACTATAAACAGCATTAATAAAATATGCAGCTCACCGGCCTTCATAAGGGATACGGAACTGATGACCGCATTGGGAAATCCCGCGACTATACCGGCAAAGATTATCAGTGAGATACCATTGCCGATCCCCCGCTCCGTAATCTGCTCTCCCAGCCACATCAGAAAGGCTGTTCCGGAAGTCATGGTAATCATGGTTAATAATCTGAAAGGCCAGCCCGGATTCTGGACAAATGCTCCCTGGCTCATGCTTTCTATGCCGACGGCTATACCTATTGATTGAACAATACTGATCAGAACCGTTCCGTACCGTGTATACTGGGTGATCTTTTTCCTTCCGGCTTCACCCTCTTTTGCAAGCTTGCCGAGCACCGGAATTACAACGGTGAGAAGCTGCAGTATAATTGATGCGCTTATGTAAGGCATTATCCCGAGCGCAAAGATAGTGGCCCTTGAGAGTGCGCCGCCGGAGAACATATCAAAAAATCCCATGAGCGCACCACCCTTATCCAAGAGAAACTTGCTTAATTCCTCGCCGTTAATTCCGGGGGTGGGTATATGCGCGCCTATCCTGTAAATCGCCAGAAGGGCAAGTGTAAACAGTATCCTGCTCTTGAGTTCAGCTATGCGAAAAACGTTTTGAAAGCTATTGACAATACTCACACTATCTCTACGCTTCCCTGTGCCTTGATTATTTTTTCTTTTGCAGAAGCGCTGAAGGCATGGGCTTTTACCGTGATTGGCCTGGTGATCTCTCCATTACCAAGGATTTTAATTCCATCCTGTATCTTCTTTACTACTCCTTCTTTTAAAAGGAATTCCGGGGTAATTGCGGATTCTGCAAGCCTGTCTATGACGCTAAGGTTTACAACTGAATATTCTTTCCGGAAGATATTTGTAAACCCCCGCTTGGGCAGTCTGCGCTGTAAGGGCATCTGACCGCCTTCAAACCCGGCTTTTGTACCCCCGCCGCTCCTTGATTTCTGGCCCTTATGCCCCCTGCATGAAGTCTTACCATGACCGGAACCCGGACCTCTGCCGACTCTCTTCCTCTTTTTCCTGCTTCCGGGGACCGGTGCAAGGTCTGATAATCTCATCTATTCCTCCGCTGCCTCACCGACCTCAATCAGGTGAGAGATTTTATGAATCATACCTCTTATTGATGGAGTATCATTGTGAGTAACACTATGGTTAATTTTTCTTAACCCGAGAGACCTGATAATTCTTCTCTGTTTTTCGGGCCTCCCTATCATGCTTCTTTTTAATGTTATCTTAAGTTTTTTCATTGGATACTCTCTTTTTCTCGTCTTCGGTTCTGCCGGTCCTCCTTGCAACACTTCCGGCATCTTTAAGCTTTAAAAGCCCGTCAATCACAGCTCTGACAGTATTAAACGGGTTCCTGCTGCCTAATGATTTGGCGACAATATTACGTACTCCCGCCACTTCCATTATTGCCCTGACAGGCCCGCCTGCGATAAGGCCGGTTCCGGGCCTGGCCGGCAGCATAACAACCCTGCCAGCGCCGTATACGCCGTTAATCCGGTGAGTTATCGTGCCGTTTTCAATCGGTATCTTTACCAATGCCCTTTTTGCCTGTTCAACGGCCTTCCTGATCGCCTCGGGAACTTCCTTTGCCTTTCCCTTACCGAATCCGACATGTCCTTGTTCATCACCGACAACAACAAGGGCGCTAAAAGAGAAACGCCTCCCGCCTTTGACAACTTTGGCTACTCTATTTATATATATAACCTTATCTTTTAATAAGCCGAGACTCTCAGGGTCGATTCTACCCACCATACCTCCTAAATTATAAATTAAAATGAAAAATCAGGAAATTTTCTTAATAATTTATTTTTATTCCATAATTTTGAATTTTATTTTTTTGAACGTCAGAATTCAAGGCCTCCCTCTCTTACTGCATCAGCCAATGCCTTGATTCTTCCATGATAGAGATATCCACCCCTGTCAAAGACAACCCGTTTTATCCCTTTATCCAGCGCCCTCCCGGCAATCAATGAGCCTACTGTTCTGGCAGCCTCGATATTGCCGCCGGAACCGATCTTTTCCTTAAGCTCTTTATCTATACTTGAAGCTGCAACAATCGTTTTTCCGGCAAAATCATCAATTACCTGGGCATATATATGATTGAGGCTTCTATATACATTAAGCCTCGGTTTTTCCGGCGTGCCGGAGACCTTCTTTCTCACCCTGAAATGTCTTTTCTTTCTTGCACTTTCTCTGCTTAAACTCAAGTTTTCACCTCAGAAATTTCAATTTCGACTATAAAACTCACTTTGCTATCGCTAATGGCTCTTTTGTCATTTCGACTGAAGAGAGAAATCTTAATTCCTCACTTACGCCGGAATAACAACCGGAGCAAACTATTTGCCTGACTTTCCTGCTTTAAGCTTGATAATTTCACCCGCATATCTTATACCCTTGCCCTTATAAATATTAGGCGATCTCAGTGAGCGAATATTCGCTGCAACCTGGCCGATCAACTGTTTATCTATCCCCTGAAGGGTTAATAGAGTCTGTTTTTTATCGACCTCAGCGCTTATACCTTCAGGCAATTGATACTCAACAGGGTGAGAATAACCAAGGGTAAAAGAAATTTTTCGGCCCTGTACCTGAGCCCTGTATCCTACCCCTGAAATCTCAAGCGCCCTCCGGTATCCGGCGCTTGTGCCGGCAACCATGTTTGCAATAATACTTCTTGTTGTGCCGTGCAAAGACCTGAACTGTTTTGAGTCGGACGGTCTTTCAACAACAACACTTTTATCCTGCATGGAAATTTTCATGCCTGCCGGGCTGTTCCATTTAAGCTCACCCTTCGGGCCTTTTACAGTTATAAGGGAACCCTGCAATTTCACTTCAACACCGTCCGGCAGATTTATCGGATTCTTACCCACTCTTGACATTTTATCTCCAAATCAAAAAATACAAATCAAAATGTAAAATTAAATAACCTGTTTATTTTAAATTAAATGATTTCCAGCAATTCTGATCTTTGATTTTTTATTTTTAATCTTTTTTACCAGATATTACACAAAACTTCGCCGCCTACTCCTTCACGATGGCAGGCTGTATCCGTCAATATTCCCCTGGATGTGGACAGGATAGCGATGCCAAAACCTCCCATAACTTTTGGTATTTCCGTTTTATCCACATAAACCCGTCTTCCGGGTTTACTTATTCTCTTCAGACCTGTCAGACACTTTTCCCTTCCGGTCAAATATTTCAGAGAAATCCTGATAATCCCCTGTTTCCTGTCCCTCAAGACCTTAAAACTCTTTATAAATCCTTTCTCTTTAAGTATCTTGGTCATTTCAATTTTCAGTTTTGAAGCGGGCACATCGACCTTTTCAAGTCTGGCCATATTGCCGTTCCTTATTCTTGTAAGCATATCCGCTATAGGATCAGTCATCATAATTAAACACCTCTACCAACTGGATTTTGTTACCCCGGGTATCTGTCCCCTCAGGGCAAGTGTCCTGAAGCATATCCTGCATATGCCGAATTTCCTCAAATAACCTCTCGGTCTTCCGCATAAGCTGCATCTGTGATATTCACGCACTTTGAATTTAGACGCTCTCTTCTGCTTTGCTATAAGACTCTTTTTAGCCATTAAATATTCCTTTTAACATTATCAATCTCCGGTTATCAGTTCCTAAAAGGCATCCCAAGGCATTTCAGCAATGCCTTGCCTTCATCATTCGTCCTGGCTGATGTAACAATAATTATATCCATCCCGTGAATACCGACAACCTTGTCATAATCAATTTCCGGAAATATTATCTGTTCCTTTATTCCAAAGGCGTAATTACCCCTGCCGTCAAATGACTTTGGCGAAATACCGTTAAAATCCCTTATCCTCGGTAATGCAAGGCATATAAATCTATCAAGAAAATCATACATTCTGACTCCCCTTAAAGTAACCTTGCAACCTATCGGCATGCCTTCGCGGAGCTTAAAAGCAGCTATGGATTTTTTCGCCCGCGTTATAACAGGGGCCTGCCCGGTTATTGTCGCCAGCTCCCTGACTGCGGATTCCAAGGGCTTAATATCCTGGATAGCCTCTCCCATGCCCACATTAAGCACAATACTTTTAAGACGCGGAACCTGCATAATGCTTTTATAGGAAAATTCCTTCTGCAGATTCGGCACAACTTCATTTATATATTTCTCCTTTAACCTGACCATTTAATTAATCGATAACCTCCCCGCACTTCTTACAGGACCTGATCTTTTTTCCGTTTCCCAGAACAGTGTTGCCGATTCTTGTCGGCTTATCGCACTTGGTGCAGACAAGCATGACATTTGACCTCCGGATCGGGGCTTCCCTGTCTATAATTCCGCCCTGTGAAAATTGTTTATTAGGTTTCATATGTTTTTTTATCATATTCAGACCCTCGACAAGCAGCCTGTTTTTTTGCAGATCAACACTGAGCACCCTGCCCTTCTTGCCCTTTTCCTCACCGGTAATAACAGAAACCGTATCATTTTTCTTTAAACCTAAACCCATTTTTCTCCTCTGAATACTGCTGACAATTAAATAACCTCAGGAGCAAGTGAAACAATCTTCATATACTCCTTCCACCTGAGTTCTCTTGCTACGGGCCCGAATATCCTTGTGCCTACAGGGTCCCCTTCCGGATTTATAAGCACTGCCGCATTCTGGTCAAACCTGATATATGAACCGTCAGGCCTTTTCAATGCCTTCCTGGTTCTGACAACTACGGCCTTTGCAACCGTTCCCTTTTTGACATTCGCATTCGGATCAGCTTCCTTGACCGTCACGACTATCCTGTCACCGATCCTGGCATATCGCCGGTGGAAACCACCCAGCACCTTTATGCACAAGACCCTTTTAGCCCCTGAATTATCCGCCACTTCTAAAACACTCTCCTGTTGAATCATTCGCTTCCTCTTCTGACAATATCAAGGATTTTCCATCTCTTGTCTTTGCTTACAGGCCTTGATTCGATAATTGAGACCTTATCGCCTTTTTTGCACTTATTTTCTTCGTCATGCGCTTTAAACTTTGAAATCTTCTTGATCGTCTTTTTGTACATCGGATGCTGTGTCAGCCTAGTCACGGCTACTACAACCGTCTTATCCATCCTGTCGCTTATCACATCACCTGTATAAATTTTCTTTGGCATTTGTCTTTCCCGTTTTCCCAAGTAGCCTCAGGCTTTAGCCTGCGCATTATCGCAACCTGAAGGTTACGGCTGCTTTACTTGCTTTTCCTCTTTTCGCTTATTACAGTTAACACCCTGGCTATATCTTTCCTGACCTGCCTGATCAGCAAGGGATTTTCTATCTCACCGGTTACCTTCCGGAATCCCAGATTAAAAAGTTCTTTTCTGAGGTCCGTCTCTTCCTGCCTCAGTTCCTCAACTGTCAATGTCCTTAATTCAGATGCTCTTTTCATTTAATCCCATTCTCTTTACAAATTTGGTTGCAATTGAAAGTTTGTGAGACGCCAGCCTGAGCGCTTCCTTTGCAACGTCTTCGTTAACACCGGCCATCTCGTATAAAATTCTCCCCGGCTTTACGACTGCAACCCATGATTCCGGTGAACCCTTGCCTTTTCCCATTCTCGTTTCAGCGGGTTTTTTTGTCAAAGGCTTGTCGGGAAAAATTCTTATCCAGACTTTGCAGCCCCTCTTCACATGTCTTGTTATTGCAATCCTTGCCGCTTCTATCTGACGGTTTGATATCCAGCCCGGTTCCATAGCCTTAAGTCCATACTCGCCAAAGGATATATCCGAACCACGATACGCCTTACCCGTCATGCGGCCCTTCTGCATCTTCCTGAATTTTACCTTTTTAGGCATTAACATAATAGCTTTTCCTCTTAAACTGCAGCTTCACTGCCGGCTGTCTGAACTGCCGGCTCCTGCAATATATCACCTTTATATATCCAGACCTTGACTCCGATTCTTCCATAGGTCGTCTTTGCCTCAGACAAGCCATAGTCAATATCGGACCTGAATGTATGCAGGGGGACCCTTCCTTCCCTGTACCACTCCGACCTTGCTATTTCAGCACCTGCGAGACGTCCCGCGCATGCGACCTTGATCCCGAGAGCGCCAAAGCGCATTGAAGATGCAACGGCTTTTTTCATGGCCCTTCTGAATGCAATCCTTTTTTCAAGCTGGAGCGCAATATTCTCCGCTACTAATTGAGCATCTAATTCGGGCTTCCTGATTTCCTTGATATCTATACTCATCTCTTTCCCTGTGATCTTCTCAAGCTGTTTTTTCAGCTTCTCAACTTCAGCGCCTTTCTTGCCGATGATGATTCCCGGACGTGCAGTATGTATTGTGGCTTTTATTTTCTGCCCGGTTCTTTCAATCTCAACTTTGGGGACACCTGCATGGAAGAGATTCGCCTTAACATACTTCTGTATGGCCAGATCCTCATACAACTGTTCTCTATAATTCTTCTTGGCAAACCATTTCGAATCCCATGTTTTGATAATGCCCAGTCTAATGCCTATCGGATGTGTCTTCTGCCCCAAAATCTACCTCCATTTAAAATTTCGGATATCGGATTTTTTTTACCGCAATCCTGATCCGCAATATTCTTTTTACTCCTCCAAAATTACTGTTATATGGCTTGATCTTTTCCGGATCGTGTCTGCTCTGCCCATGGCGCGAGGTTTCATTCTCTTCATGGTCGGCCCCTGATCCACAAAAACCCCTGATACCTTCATGGATTCGGGATCCGCAACCTTTTTTTGCTCTGCATTAGCCATTGCAGACTTTAAAATCTTGGCAACGATTTTACTGCCTCTGTGAGGAAGAAATTCAAGGTTTATCATGGCATCGCCTGCCTTTTTCCCTTTAATCACGTCCGTCACTCTCCTCACCTTTCTCGGCGAGATTCTTGCGTATTTTAATTTGGCTTTCGTTTCCATGTTAAATATACCTCAGACCTTTATCTCCCTTTTTCCTTTTTGTCACCGGAGTGGGACCTGAATGTCCTTGTTGGAGAAAACTCTCCGAGTTTGTGTCCCACCATGTTTTCCGTAACATATACAGGGATAAATTTTCTGCCGTTGTGAACTGCCAGCGTATGGCCGATGAATTCAGGAATTATTGTAGACCTCCTTGACCATGTCTTGATAACGTTTCTCTCATTCTTCTCGTTCATCAAAAAAATTTTCTTCATTAATTTAGGCTCTACAAATGGTCCTTTTTTTAAAGATCTTGGCAAAACTTTTCCTCCCTAAGCATCCCTGAATCTACCGCTATTATTAATTTCTATTTTGATTTTCTTCGCCTGACAATAAACCTGTCCGTTTTTTTGTTTTTTCTCGTCTTTTTGCCTTCCGGTTTACTCCACGGAGAAACAGGAGGTCTTCCGCCTGAACTTTTGCCTTCGCCGCCCCCGAGCGGGTGGTCAACCGGGTTCATGGCTACACCTCTTACATGAGGCCTTTTGCCGACCCATCTGTTCCTGCCTGCCTTGCCGACAGATATGTTTTCCCAGTCCACATTTCCTATCTGGCCGATTGTGGCCGTGCAACCGGACGGCACAAACCGCACTTCAGTTGAAGAGAGCTTTAACTGGCACATTTTTTCGTCCTTGGCAACAAGCTGGGCGTAAGCGCCGGCGCTCCTTGCTATTTTACCGCCCTCTCCCGGCCTGAGTTCTATATTATGAATGATTGTGCCGAGAGGTATATTTTTTACAGGAAGCGCATTGCCTGTTTTTATTTCAGAATCCGGCCCTGAGACCAGTGAATCACCCACCTTTACTCCCAGCGGCGCCAACATATATCTTCTCTCTCCGTCCATATATTTCAGCAACGCAATGCGGGCCGTCCTGTTGGGATCATATTCTATAGTTTCAACCATGCACGGAACATTTAATTTATCACGCTTGAAATCTATAATCCGGTACGCCCGCTTATGACCTCCGCCTTTCTGCCATACGGAAATGCGTCCGGAATTGCTCCTGCCGCCCTTCCTTTTAATCGGCCTCACAAGAGGTTTATACGGCTTTGATGCGGTTATCTCCGAAAAATCGGAACCGCTCCTGAAACGACAACCCGGTGATGTCGGTTTAAATTTTCTTATACCCATTTATACACCTTCAACAAAATCCAGTTTTTCCCCTTCTTTAAGAGTCACTATGGCCTTCTTCCAGTCCGGCCTTTTACCTTCATATCGCCCCATACGTTTTTTCTTGCCTTTATAGTTCATTGTAGAGACCCTGACCACTTTCACTTTAAATATCTCTTCAACAGTTCTTCTTATCTCTATCTTGTTGGCACTCTTTGCCACTTTGAACAAAACCTTATTGTCGGTCTCCTTCATTAAAGTTCCCTTTTCCGTCAGCATCGGCCCTATAATGACTTCATATGTATTTCTCATCCCAGATACGCCTCTTTCATCCTTTCAACAGCGCCCATGGATATCAGGAGCTTTTCGTGTGAAAGTATTGCATAAACATTCAGTTCATTTACACGCGCAACATTAACCGCCGGTATATTGCGTGCCGCCAGCTCAAGGGCGGCATTTTTCTCGGGCACGATTATTAACACATTATTTTTCAGTCCAAGACTGTCAAGCAGTCCTTTAACAACCTTTGTCCTGGGTTCCGTGATACTTACATCATCTATAACAATGACTTCGCCGTCCGCATACTTGGCGGAAAGAGCTGAGCTGAGTGCTGTCCATTTTACCTTCTTCGGCAGCTTATACGAATAGTCTCTCGGCCGCGGACCAAAAACCGTTCCTCCCCCTTTCCATAAGGGAGACCTGATACTGCCGGCCCTTGCCCTGCCCGTGCCTTTCTGTTTGTAAGGTTTCCTGCCGCCGCCCCTTACAAGGCCTTTTGTTTTGGTTGAAGCAGTGCCCTGTCTTTTATTTGCGAGATGATTGCGCACAACTTCATGGAGCAGTCCTTTATTGATAACAACTCCAAATATATCATCGGGCAGGTCTGCCTTGCCGACAGATTTATTTTCGTTATTTATAATTTCTATCTGAGCCATCAGTTTTCTTTAGCGGCAACAGGCGATTTGGATTTTATTATCAAATAACCACCGTTTGCTCCCGGCACCGCGCCTTTCACGAGCATTAAATTCTGTTCTTTTCTCACATCAAAAACTTCAAGATTTTTGACGGTTACCCTTTCATCACCCATATGGCCGGGCAATGCCGTATTTTTCCAGACCCTGGAGGGATATGAACTCTGGCCGATAGAACCCGGAGCCCTGTTAAACATAGAGCCGTGAGAGCCGGGACCGCCTTTGTAATTATGCCTTTTCATGACACCCTGAAAACCTTTCCCCTTTGATGTGCCTGTAATTGACACCTTATCGCCGCTGGAAAAAATATCAACGGTAATATCATCCCCGGCATTAAAACCTTCCATCTGCATCTCTTTTAAAAAACGGAAGGCAGGAGATGATGTCTTTTTAAAGTGTCCCTTCATAGGCTTTGTAATATTCTTTTCTTTCCTTATCTTATCAAAACCCACTTGCAGGGCTTCATAACCGTCTTTATCTTTTTCCTTTTTCTGCACCACCCTGGCCGGCCCTGCTTCTATGACCGTGACCGGGATAAGACGGCCGTCTTCCGTAAACACCTGGGTTATGCCTAATTTCTTTCCAAGTATGCCTTTCATAGTTTTATCTCTACATCCACTCCTGCCGCAAGATCCAGTTTCATAAGGGCATCAACAGTCTGAGGCGTGGGATCAAGTATATCTATCAGTCTCTTATGAGTCCTGATCTCAAATTGCTCCCTTGATTTTTTATCTACATGTGTAGACCTGAGAACAGTTATCTTATTTATTCTAGTCGGCAGCGGCACCGGCCCCGAGATTCTTGCGCCTGTCCTTTTTGCCGTCTCAACGATCTCCTTTACCGACTGGTCAAGCAGCCTGTGATCGTATGCCCTTAAATTTATTCTTACCTTTTCGTTCATTTTCCCTTTTTTCGTTTTTCGTGACGTCGTACGCGTCAGTTATTTATTTTCACGGCCACGAATTGCAGACACGCTTCCGGTTTTTTACTCAATAATTTCAGTAACGACTCCCGCCCCTACTGTCCTGCCTCCTTCTCTCACTGCAAATCTCAGCTCCTTCTCCATTGCTATCAACGATATCAGCTCTATCTCCATTGTCACGTTATCCCCCGGCATCACCATCTCTACTCCCTCAGGCAGCTTTGCCACCCCTGTCACATCCGTTGTCCTGAAGTAAAACTGCGGCCGGTATCCATTGAAAAAAGGCGTGTGCCGCCCCCCTTCTTCTTTTGTCAATACATATACTTCCGCCTTGAATTTCTTGTGCGGTGTTATGCTGCCCGGCTTTGCCAGCACCATCCCTCTCTCCACTTCATCCTTGGCCGTCCCTCTTAGCAGCGCCCCTATGTTGTCCCCGGCCCTGCCTTCATCTAACAGCTTCCTGAACATCTCCACTCCTGTTACCACTGTCTTCCTCGTCTCTCCCAGCCCTACTATCTCTACTTCTTCTCCTACTTTTACTATTCCTCTCTCTACACGTCCCGTCACTACCGTCCCTCTTCCGGATATGCTGAATACATCCTCCACAGGCATTAAAAACGGCTTGTCCGTGTCCCTCTCAGGCGTCGGCACGTATTCATCTATTGCTTTCAGCAACTCATCTATGCTCTTGTACTCCTCTGCTTCCGTATCCTCGCTGCTGCCCTCCAATGCCTTTAATGCCGAACCCATTATTATCGGTATATCATCTCCGGGGTAGTCATATTTGGATAACAGCTCTCTTATCTCCATCTCTACCAGTTCCAGCAGCTCCGGGTCGTCTACCATGTCTGTCTTGTTCATGAATACTACTATATACGGCACTCCTACCTGCCTTGCAAGCAGGATGTGCTCTCTTGTCTGCGGCATCGGCCCGTCCGCCGCCGATACTACCAGCACCGCTCCGTCCATCTGCGCCGCTCCCGTTATCATGTTCTTTACGTAGTCGGCATGGCCAGGACAATCTACATGTGCATAGTGCCTTGCATCCGTCTCATATTCTACATGCGCCGTGGCTATGGTTATTCCCCTCGCCTTCTCCTCGGGCGCATTGTCTATCGAGTCAAATGCACGGAAATCCGCCTTCCCTTTCATTGCTAAATATTTTGTCATTGCCGCAGTCAATGTCGTCTTCCCATGATCCACATGCCCTATTGTTCCTATGTTTACATGCGGCTTTGTTCTTTCAAATTTTGCCTTGGCCATCTTTGCCTCCTTAACTT
>DRDE01000067.1 GCA_011040095.1 Nitrospirota bacterium | reverse complement strand
TCTCCCGGAGAGAATTTCGTTAAGGAAAAAATCGCCGGCCCTGTTTTTAAATAACCGCGGCGGCAGGTTGACACAGAGAAGTGTAAGACGTATATTAGTACAGTACAGCAGGATGATCAGCCTTAAAGGCAATCTCAGTCCCCACACCCTCAGGCATACCTTTGCAACACATTTGCTTCATGAAGGTGCGGACCTGAGGTCTATTCAGGAACTCCTTGGGCACTCATCCCTTTCCACAACCCAGAAATATACACATGTGGATATCGGATATCTCACTGAGGTTTATGACAAGGCACATCCTATGGTTAAGAAGGATAAATAGAGTATAATCTTTTAATAAATTAATGGAGTAAGAAAGCGATGCCGACACAACAGGATTTACGGTTTCACGGAACAACAATACTCTGCGTGAGAAAAAACGGGAAGGTCGCTCTCGGCGGAGACGGTCAGGTGACTCTCGGGCAGACAGTGCTGAAACACAATGCGAAAAAGATCAGAAGGATGTATAACAATAATCTGCTGGCAGGTTTTGCCGGGGCAACGGCAGACGCATTTACCCTCTTTGAAAAATTCGAGGAAAAGATAGAGACATACAGGGGAAACATAACAAGGTCTGCCGTAGAGCTTGCCAAGGACTGGAGAACGGACAAAATTCTCAGACGGCTTGAGGCGCTCCTTGTGGTTGCCGATAAAGAGCATTCGTTTATTATCTCCGGCACCGGGGATGTCCTCGAACCGGAAGGCGGAATAGCTGCTATCGGTTCCGGAGGCCCCTATGCCCTTTCAGCAGCAAAGGCATTGCTGGAGCATACGCAGTTAGAGCCCGGGAAGATAGTTGAAGAAGCAATGAAAATAACATCAAAGATATGCATTTATACCAATGAATCAATCAATATTGAGGAGCTAAATGGATAACCTTACCCCTAAAAAAATTGTTGAAGAACTCGATAAATATATCATCGGTCAAAGAAACGCAAAAAAGGCCGTGGCAATCGCGCTCAGAAACCGGTGGAGAAGACAATTATTACCGGATGATTTAAAAGATGAAGTATTGCCCAAAAACATACTCATGATCGGCCCGACCGGCGTTGGAAAAACGGAAATTGCAAGAAGGCTTGCAAAGCTGGCGCAGGCGCCGTTTATTAAAGTGGAGGCGTCAAAGTTCACAGAGGTGGGCTACGTTGGCAGGGATGTTGAATCCATGGTAAGAGATCTGACCGGTTTGGCGCTTAATATGGTTAAAACAGAACAGATGGAGATTGTGCAGGAAAAGGCGCAGTCCCTTGCCGAAGAAAAAACCCTTAATCTGCTGCTGCCCCCGCCGAGGGCCAAAAAAAAAGCATCCATCGAAGAGCCGGAAGATCCAGGGGAAGAAGACAAGCAGAGTTATTACGACACCCGTGAAAAGTTGAGGACCCGGCTGAGGGAAGGCAAGCTTGATAACAGGTACATTGACCTTGAGGTGCGCGAGAAGGTTGTGCCCTTTGGTGTTGTTTCAAATATCGGCATGGATGATCTTGAGATCAATTTAAAGGAGATGCTGGGAAATTTTCTTCCTGAAAAGGCAAAGAGAAAAAAAGTTAAGGTTCCCGAGGCATTACGGATTATTAAACAGGAAGAGGCCGGCAAGCTTATCGACATGGAAAAAGTAACGAGAGATGCCATTGAAAGGACCGAACAACACGGGATAATCTTCATTGACGAGATAGATAAAATTGTCTCGAAAGGTTCAGCCCACGGCCCTGACGTCTCACGAGAAGGCGTGCAGAGAGACATGCTCCCTATTGTGGAAGGATCGACGGTGTCGACCAAGCACGGCCCGGTGAGAACGGATCATGTGCTTTTTATTGGAGCAGGGGCATTCAGCGCGGTAAAGCCTTCCGATCTTATCCCCGAGCTCCAGGGAAGATTCCCTATCAGGGCTGAACTGGAAGCCCTGGGTAAAGACGAGTTTCTCAGGATATTGCAGGAACCGAGGAATGCGTTAATAAAACAATACATTGCCCTTATTGAAACAGAGGGAGTAAAAATAAAATTCACGAAAGGCTCTATTGAAGAGATCGCCTCAACCGCGGCATTAGTTAATGAAAAGACCGAAAATATAGGCGCCAGGCGGTTGCACACGGTACTTGAAAAACTTCTTGAAGATATATCATTCAATGCCCCGGACATGAAAAACGGCGACCTGGCAATCGACGAAAAGTTCGTGAAAGATAAATTGAGCGAGATTGTAAAGGATGAGGATTTAAGCAGATATATCCTGTAGCCTTCTCCACTGACGCAGGCACAAGATTTAATCCTGTAAAAAGCATTTGGCCACAGATAAACACCGATAGAACAAAAACTTATGCCTGGTTCATATTTCACCAAAATGGTGAAATATGAACCTTCTGTAATTCATTGAAAAATCCGCGTTAATCCGCGCAAATCAGCGGCTAACTGCCGTTTTTAGCTTAATCTTTTCTCATTTCCCTGAAAACATTAATCAACCCCTTTGTGGATGAATCATGGGATGTCAGATCTTTGTCATCGCCTAACTCCGGCAGTATTTTTTTCGCAAGCTGTTTGCCGAGTTCAACTCCCCATTGGTCAAAGCTGAATATATTCCAGATCACCCCCTGCACGAAGACCTTGTGCTCATACATCGCTATAAGGCTGCCGAGTGCGCGCGGGGTCAGCTTCTTTAATAAAATTGAGTTTGTGGGCCTGTTCCCGGTAAATACCTTAAACGGGGCAAGCCTTTCTATTTCTTCATTGCTTTTACCCGAAGCCCTGAGTTCTTCAATAACATCCTCCATAGTCCTGCCTTTCATTAACGCCTCTGTCTGGGCAAAAAAATTCGATAGCAATATACTATGGTGCTCGCCAACCGGGTTGTGGCTGATTGCAGGCGCGATAAAATCACAGGGGATCATTCTTGTGCCCTGATGGATAAGCTGATAAAATGCATGCTGGCCGTTTGTCCCCGGCTCTCCCCATATAACAGGGCCTGTCTGATAATTAACCGTCCGGCCGCTCCTGTCAACATATTTGCCGTTGCTTTCCATGTTGCCCTGCTGGAAATATGCGGGGAACCTGTGCATGTACTGGTCATACGGCAGGATCGCCTCGGTACCGGCTTTGAAAAAATTATTGTGCCAGACACCAATTAACGCCAGTATCACCGGGATGTTTTCCTCAAACGGGGTTTCCCTGAAGTGTTTATCCATTGCATGAGCGCCTGCAAGAAGTTCACTGAAGTTTTCAAAACCTGTGCGGCATGCAATCGAAAGCCCTATTGCCGACCATAGTGAATACCTGCCCCCGACCCAGTCCCAGAATTCGAACATATTTTGAGGGTCGATCCCGAACTTTTTCACTTCTTCCGTATTCGTTGACAACGCAACAAAGTGTTTCTTTACATACAACTCATCTTTTGCCGCATCGAGAAACCACTTTCTTGCCGTGTGCGCATTGGTCATTGTCTCCAGGGTGGTAAAAGTCTTTGATGCTATCATGAATAATGTTGTTTCCGGTGATGCCTTCTTTAGTGTTTCCGCAATATGCGTTCCGTCAATATTAGAGACAAAGTGAACATTTATGCCGGGCTTTGCATATGGCTTCAGGGCCTCTGTAACCATCACCGGCCCGAGATCCGAGCCGCCTATGCCGATGTTTACAATATCTGAAATGGCCTTTCCCGTATATCCCTTCCACTCACCGGAGATGATTTGACCCGAGAAGTCCTCCATATGCTTTAAGACTGCATTTACCCCCGGCATCACATCTTTGCCGTCCACATAAACAGGTGAACCGGAACAATTCCGCAGCGCTGTGTGAAGCACCGCCCTGTTCTCGGTCTCGTTGATTTTATCGCCTGAGAACATATTATCGATCGCTTCATTCAGCTTTACTTCCCGGGCAAGTTCCGTAAGCAGACGCATTGTCTCGTTATTAATAATATTCTTTGAATAATCAACCAGCATGTCTTCAAACCTGAGAGAAAACCCGGAAAACCTGTCGGGATCATTATTAAACATATCCCTTATGCGCCGGTCTTTCATAATATCAAAATGGCTTTTAAGTTTTTTCCAGGAAGAAGTTCCCGAGGGATTAATTTTATTAAGCACTATAACCTCCAATATTTATCTTAAACCTCTATTACTTCAGTGCGGAGTGGTTTCAGATTCGTCCAGAGGATCATCACCGAACCTGTTTGATCCGCGGGCGCCGGGCAGAAAACCGTTTTCGATTAACGCCCACAGAGGTCCGGCGATCGGTATGAAGTTTATCAATAGCCAGAGGGCTGATTTATTGCGATCGTGCCACCGCTTGGCCTGAACAGCCAGGTTGGGCCAGAAAACCCAGAGCATAAACATCAGTTGCGGCTTGCTGATTTCCGTAACATCATTATTATGACCGGTGAATAAGCCAATCACAATTTCTGCGCGTAGAACACAAAGATTAAAAAACCAGAATGGTTTTCTGCTTATGCGTCCCTTAAATGAAAAGAGAAACCATATCCATTCCTTCTGCTTTTCCTCCGGCTTGTCTCGTTTCCTAACTTATAAGATTATATATTAAAATCAGCATTTTGTCCAAAATTCCCCTTAAACTTTAAATTCGCCT
>DRDE01000066.1 GCA_011040095.1 Nitrospirota bacterium | reverse complement strand
CCCCTCCCTATATATCGGTTATTGTTCACCCTCACCCCAGCCCTCTCCCATCAGAAGCTGTGTCATAATTCCGAAAACGCATATGATGTCATTCTGAATTCATTTCAGAATCTCGTATTTTCAATATGCTACGTTTTGTATAGATCCTGAAACAAGTTCAGAGCCTGCCCTGAATTTATTTCAGGGATGACAATTGTGACACAGCCTCTCAAGGGAGAGGGTGTCTTCCGTCTTTTCAGAGTATATTAATCTTCTTATCTGCGTTTCTCCGCGCAAATCCGCGGCTGAAAAATCTTTTTTGCCACAGACTTTCACAGACTTTTTTAAAGACTCTTTATTAATTTAAAACTATAATATAGTCTTTTATTTTTCTCTTTCAGTCTGTGTCCGTCTGTGGCTGAATATGTCTTTAAGCCTCTTCGTCAGCCATTGGCCTCTCCTCTATCTTGTAGTATAGCTCCATACTGCACTGTCCGTTGTACCGCCCTTTCCGTCATCGGCAACAACCTTCCAGTAGTATGTGGACCCGGTATTGAGTCCCATTATCTGTTTGGTAACCTGGTTAGTTGGGGGTGTGGTGGTACTGCTGCCGCCTCCTCCGCATGAGACCAGGAGCAGACCCGTTATCATTATCACGGCTGCTATTGCGGCTACCTTCCTTCTCCTTCTTACATCGCCCGCAAATACTATCCCGAATATTAACAGCCCGGCCCCGGAACCAAAGGTGCCGGCATAGAGTACACGCCTGCCGCCAACAGATGCCACTGTAGTGTTACAACCTATAGTCAATTGACTGTCTTCACAATATGTTAGTCGATAACTAACTGTGTCTCCATCGGGATCTGTGGATTTCGTCCATATAAAATCTACTGTGGTATCTACCCCCGCCTGCCCGTTTGCAGGGGAGACAAGTGTTGGCTTGGTTGGTGCATTGTTCACTATCGACGACAGCCCCGTACCGCTCAATGCGACATTAACTGTCCCGTTATTGGGGTCATCAGAGGTGATTTGCAGGTTTGCGCTCTTTGCGCCTGTTGTCTGAGGACTGAATGTTAATCCTACGGTACAGTTACCGCCTGGATTAATAACAGGTGTTGTGCTTCCACAGGGGTTCGTCCCGCCATTGGGGTCAAGGGTAAATTCCGATGCATCTGTACCCGTTATCTGTATGTTTGATACGTTTAGTGTTGATGTGCCGGTATTCCCGATGGTTACTCTCTGTGCGGTTGAGACCTGCCCTTCCGTTGTATCAGGAAATGCCCCCGGCCCGCTTACTGTTATGCCGGGCGCTGTCCCAGCCCCGCTTAATGCAACATTAACGGTTCCGTTATTGGGGTCATCAGAGTCTATCTGCAGGTTTGCGCTCTTTGCGCCTGTTGTCTGGGGGCTGAATGTTAGACCTACAGTACAGCTACTGCCTGCATTAATAACAAGTGTTGTGCTTCCACATGGGGCTGACCCACCATTGAGATTCAGGCTGAAATCCGCTGCATTCATGCCCGTTATCTGTATGCTTGACACGTTTAGTGTTGCTGTTGCTGAGCTACTATTTCCGATGGTTACTGTCTGTTCGGCCGAGCTTGTACCCTTGGCGGTGTCAGGAAATGCCATGTTATTATCATTATCAGGCACTATAGAATCGGTTACCGTTATGCCGGGCGCCGTTCCAGCCCCGCTTAATGGCACATCGAGTATGGGTGTTTGAGGGTCATTTGACGGTATCGAGAGATTGGCGCTCTTGCTGCCAACTGATGTCGGTGAAAATGCCACATCTATTGTACATGAGTTTGAGGGTTGTACCGGAGTACCGGAACAAGTTTCTCCCTGTACCGTAAATTGGCCGCTATCCGTGCCTGTTATGGATATTGCATCTATCGAAAGGCTCCCAAAAGTACCCGAGTTAGTTATCGTAAATGTCCGGACTACGGGAACGGCTCCAACAGTCACAGCAGCAAAATCATGAGAGGGTGGATAGGCTGAAATTGTCTGGCCGCAATACGGTGTAATATTCTGAAGTGCACTAAACCATACATCGGCCATCTTGTTATATCCGAGAATATTTGGATGAAGGGGGCCCGACATATCATCCACATAATCTAAAGCGCTCTCCTGGTCCACCATGATGATTTTATCACCGTTGGCAATGCGAGACGTCGCCATTGCCTCTACAGCATTGTTAAAATCTGTTGTCTGCTGAGCCTTACCATCAGTCCGGCTTATTATGCGGGCAAGAATACCTGTTATGTCCTCATTATAAAAATCGATTTCATTCAGTAATGCAGCAACTTCCTGAGCGCTTTCATTATTGCTTGAGATATCATTTGTTCCTATGTGGAGCAATATAATCTCTGGCTGGTAAGCAGCCAACCAGTCAGACAGTTTGCCTTCTAATGGATAACTTGTATTGCCATTTAGTATTTGATCAGTTCTCCAACCAGGGTGCCCCTCATGGTATATATCAAAAGATGGAGTGGCAAGCAATCCGCTCTTTAAGCTCCCGACAAAATTAACGTTGTAACCATTAGCTATAAGGTCGAGGTAAAGCTTTTGCCGATATGCAACTCTGTAGTCAGGTGTGTTAATCGGCAACGAAGCATCATAGCCATCAGTTATAGAATCGCCAAGAGGCATAATCATTACAGGCGTAGAGCACATGTCGCAATAATCTCGTACTACATAGAAATGGGACTGAATTTCTCTTACAGAGAGAGCTCTATTGTATAAGGCTATCTCGTCGATTACTCCTTGAAACGGGGAGTAAGGTGCCAAGCTTAGCCCCCCGATGCTCAAGGGTGCGGTCGAATCAAAACCGGCTGAATAATTTGTAAACTGTGAAGATTCAAGCTTCCCATCAATGTACAGAAAGATTTCGCTGTTAGCCGCGTCTCTTACGGCAACAATGTGATGCCAATTACCCCCGGTTATGACACTATTACTTAAAATCCATCCACTATTCCCATTTTTGTCAACGAGATTAAAGGCCGCTTTACCTCCACTCAGACACTGTACCATCCAGTAAGGAGTATCAGGGTCTCCTGCCCTTCCAACAATAGCCTCATCTCCTGAACAGGTACTCGAAGGATCTGTTTTCATCCAGAACTCAATAGAGAAACTATCAGCCAGACTCCAATTGAAAGATGCGTCTGCCGGAACATAAATTCCCTGATCTATTCCATTAAAATTGAGAGCGCCGTTAACCCTTCCCGAAGTATAACCTGGACAGGTTCCAACACAAGTCGCGTTATTTGAATTTATTCTGTCCGCAAAAATTGCACCGCTTGTCTCATTCAAATCCCAATATGCACTCATATTCCCCGGACAGCCTGCTTGTGCCGAATTGACCATTATCATTAAAAATACTATTGCAGCAAGAATTGTGAATGGAATAGTTCTTAATAAGTGTCTGATATTTCTCACTACCTTTACTCTTTATGATTCTTTCTCATTTCAAGTGGATAATCCAAACATCCCCGGGCGCTTATTTTGGAAATGGCTTCAAAACCATATCCCCGATAAAAACTTTCGGGAATGTCATTTCTTTGTCTATATTAACAGAGTCATAAAAAGTCCTGAACTCTCCACCCTGAGCCATGTCGAAGGGCTGTCGATTGTCACCCTGAGCCTGTCGAAGGGCTGTCGATTGTCACCCTGAGCCTGTCGAAGGGCTGTCGATTGTCACCCTGAGCCTGTCGAAGGGCTGTCGATTGTCACCCTGAGCCATGTCGAAGGGCTGTCGATTGTCACCCTGAGCCTGTCGAAGGGTGATTTTCTGTTTTTACGAATCCGTCTATATTAACTTACCCACCCATTCTGGAAAAGAACCTTCTTTATTTTATTAATGATATGAATAGT
>DRDE01000065.1 GCA_011040095.1 Nitrospirota bacterium | reverse complement strand
GCAGATGCAGATAACGCACATGATAAAAACTTATCATCATCCGGGTCAGGACAGACATTACTGACGGTTGTCGTTGTTTTTATAAATTCAAAACAAGGAACTATTTCTTCTTCTATCAATGTTCTTATTTCATTCTGAGCTAATGAAAATTTTGGATATGCAAGAACTCCGGTAAACTCTTTGAATGTCTCTTCAGAAAAAACGGAAATAATCTTTCCTTTTTTCCATAGTTCTACTATCTCTGATAATGAGCCGGTAAACAGCAAAGCTGAAACAAGCACATTAGCATCTAAAACAACCCTCCTGACCCTTATTTTCTTCTTGCCCATTTTATAGCTTCATCTACATCTTTTTCCGTGATGCCACGTTTGCCGATCTTGGCGCGAACACGTTCAAGTGTTGAATCCAGAGGGGTTATCTTTACCGGCACAAGAAATATTTTATTGTCTTTGACCTTGACATCAAAATAGTCAACATCAGGAAATTCCTTTACTACTTCTTTTGGTAACGTAAGCTGGTTCTTGGATGTTTTCTTTGCAAGCATTATTCCTTACCTCCTTACTATAAGGATACATTGCATATTCCGAATTTGCAAAGTAGTGAGAAAAGTAATCAGTAGTCCTTATGAAACAATGAACAATGGATTATTAAAGCAACCCCCTTAATCCCCCCTTAACTTAAGGGGGGGGGGGTGAACTATCATGAAAAAAGATATTTCAGTGACACTTCTTTCCAGGAAGTAAAAATATGGAAGGCGCCGAAGAGTAAGGATAATCCGCACAGGTTCAAATATTCTTTTGCATACATTGTCAACAACGAAATAGTCTGTTATGACAACGCGGAAAGCAAAGGAGATCATAAGCATTACGGGGAAAAGACAACTCCTATGGTGAATTATGACAAGATTTTACTGGAGATACCTGTTTAGTTTTAGAAATTACTTCCAATCTCCTGACAGAATAAATGTCCCACGTCCGTGCCCTTCTTTACGTTTTTATTTCGTTATATCAATATCAAATCCCTGCGGTCTTATGGAACTGACGGACAACTTTGGCCGGATCAAAACTTTTGCCCCATATCTTTTTGCCGTAGGACCCGAAGAAACTCTCAACCTGGCGGCGAAAACCCGCAAGCGCCGTTGATCTCGGACTTTCTTTCAGCGCCCTCCCCCAGACCGTTGCCAGACGCAGAGGGGAGGTATTCTTTTTACGGAAGACCTGGATCATGTCCTGAATGTCGGGATCGATAAAACGCGTCATCTTGCCGATCGACCAGTATGCCGGATCAAGCACCCTTACAGCCAGCTTCCCGTACTTTTTGTAAAGGCTTGTCTCTTTTTTGTAATCAAGCAGAGTAATCATGCCCCACCGGTCGATGTCTTCTGCATAGTTGGCATAAATACCGGTCTTTTCTATTGCCTTCCTGATCGCGGATTCGAGCCGCTCCCAGTCCGCTTCACCGGGGTACTTGAACTCAATTTCAAAATCTATGTCCATGCTCGGCCGCGAACTACCCAGTATAGTCCCGGCAGCCGCGCCGGTCAGGATCGCGCCGGCATCCTGTTGAAGCTCGGCATTCAGGGTCTTGAAAAAATTATCTATTTGGCGCTTGTTCATATTCTCTCCGCGCGCTCCCGTGTCCTCGCAATAAGGCTGTTGACGATTTCCGGCGGATATAACGCACGCAAACGGAGCCATGCCAGCCCGCATTTTCCGGCAGGCAGGGGAAGACGTCTCCGAGGCTCCCGCGCGCATTTGAGACTGCACCTGAGAACTTCTCTTAACAATTGATAAAGCCTGTGTTCTTCCCTGTCTCCGGGAGGCTTCCCGCGGGCGACAGAACCCGCAATTCTCTCCATAAATTCACGTGATAAATCCCCTGCATGTTTTTTATGCTCCGGTGGTTCACCATTGACGAGTGTTCCCGGCAGCGCCCCGAGGGCGTTTGCCAGCGACCGGATGGTAGACAGAGTAACGTCTCGCTTTCCCTTCTCAATGTTCGACAGATTGGGACGGGGGATATTGGACAGCGCCGCCAGCCGCTCCTGGGAAAGCGACCTGTGCAACCTCCAGAGGAGAATATTTTCACCAAATGCAATCATATTGCAATTGTAGCATATATACTACATATTTGCAATATCTGTCACTGCTCTCGATGATGCACGATTCATTTTTACTCAAGAAATCTTTCCATCAATATATCTTCAATATTTCTTCTTGAATCAATTACGGCAAGAACAAAAGCTTTTTGATCAGATATTCTGTAGATAATTCGCAGGGGTGAAATGACTAATTCACGGTAACTAAATATTCCATATGCTTTTAATTCTGGAACAACTCTTTCCCTATCGGGGACTTGGTTCAGTGTTTTACATTTAGATTTTATTTTCTTGAAGATATTGATAAATGATTGATAACAATATCACCCATTTCCAATTACTCGCACTTCTTAAAAATACTTCTATGCTTTCCTCTTTATTTTTTATATAACCTATGTTAACTAATAAAATGATGCAAATATAAATCCCTACTTTACCAAACTCTTCCAAATGGCTTGCAAGCGCAACTACTACCGAAAACCAATAAATTAATGCGTCTATAGTAGCTATTAAAAGTGCTAATCTTATGAGTTTCGATTAACATTAGTAATCAGAGGGCATCTGTTTCGATGCCCTCCGCACAGATTTTTGATTTACCTTCCATACTGGTTACTGTCGTAGTCATCGGATATTCCATCATTGTCATCATCCGTATCCAGATAGTTTGGGACTCCATCTCCGTCATTGTCCCTGCCATAAGGATTAAGACGGTCAGAGCTGCTTTTTGAAGGGCCGTAATTGTTCGATTTGATCCCATCAGGATTTGAACGATAATGACCTCTAACATATGTCCCATTACTTCGGGTATAACCATTAACCCAACCTGCAAAAGCATTTCCTCCCATTCCTACCAGGAATATTCCCAGTACTGCTAAAGCCATTAACTTCTTCATCTGTCCTTACCTCCTTAAAATAGATTTGATATTTGAGGTAATAGACAACGCAGCAGTAAAAACCTTGCAGTTTTTTTTGATTAAATTAAAATCTTTGGTTTAGGGGCTGTAACTGCTTGAAAATGAGAGGAAAGATTTGAGGGGATGGTAAAACTGTACAAGAGTTTACTGCCAGTCCCCTAACAAAATAAACGGAGCCCAGAAGTAGGGGTGGGAGCCGTCAACGGTCACAGACGATTGCAGTCTGGATTTGCCTTCCTTTGAAGTGGTAATGCCTCCCACTCCCCGAACGATACCTTTTCCAACCTCTCGCCGCGTATCATTTCTATTTGAGCCATGCGCAGGGCTTCGGCTTTAGAATGGTTTTTCAAGTTCTTATAAAACATGCCCATCAGCTCTGAAGTGGAGCGGTCGTTAACGCTCCATAAACTGGCAACAATAGACGGTGTGCCTGCATAGATAAAACCCCTGGTCATGCCTATCAGTTCATCTCCTTGAGTCAATTTTCCCAGTCCTGTTTCACAAGCGCTTAATGTGACTAAGGAGTCGCCCAAAAATTATTTCACATTTTAGCATCTCATCTTCGGGCCATCTTTGACCGCTCCTCAATCACAAAATCCTCTAAATAACTGGTTATTCCTGCGGTTTTGCTCAATCGGATCGGCCAAATCTCACCCAAATCTGAGCGCCAAAAGTGGAAGTTATTTTTGGGCGACTCCTTAATGTAGAGACAAAAGGCATATCAAAGGCGCTTCTGACAAAGATAATAAGAAGCGGACTCATGGCGCTTCTACAGAAGAAACAGAAACCCGTGCTCATAATAGATGAGGCTTCCATACTGAGGCTTGATGTATTTACGGAGCTGCATACACTGATGCAGTTTGAATGTGATTCACGGCCTGTGCTGCCGGGCATACTTGCCGGACAGAACAACCTTATAGACAATCTCATGTTCATGTGTTGTATAGCAAATTAAACTAACCCCCCAAGCCGCAAATTAATCAAAATAAGCCAACCCAAATCTTTAGCAAATCAGATTAAAATAACGGGAACAAAGATCAAAGAAAGGAACCCGAAGCAGGGAGAGTTATGTTTGGATGACGAAGAACCTCCACAGCTTCGGGCAAGGTGAATAGTATTGTCGCTTTTTTT
>DRDE01000064.1 GCA_011040095.1 Nitrospirota bacterium | reverse complement strand
TGAAGCAGAAGGATGCGGCAATTGCAAGATTCAGGGATGACATGCCCGTCCTTGTCTCCACCGAGTCCGGCGGGGAAGGAAGGAATATGCAGTTCTGCAATACAATCATAAACTTCGACCTCCCATGGAACCCGATGAAAATCGAACAGCGAATCGGGAGGCTTCACAGGATCGGGCAGACCAGGGATGTGTTTATATTCAACCTTTCCGTAAAGGACACGCTCGAGAATTATATCATAGACATACTTGACAGCAAGATAAACATGTTTGAGATGGTCATAGGGGAGATAGAGCCTATTCTCGGGCATCTTGGTGAAGAGCGGGACTTTGAAGACATAATTATGGAACTCTGGCTTAAAAGCAAAGATGAGGATGCCCTTAAACAGGGCTTTGACCGGCTCGGCAATGAGATGCTAAATGCCAAGGCTGAATATGTTAAATCAAAGGCGCTCGATGAAAAGATATTCGGCGAGGACTATGAGACATAAGAACAAGTTCAGAGTTCAGAGATGAAAAGACGTTAAGACACAGGGTAACAGATAGCTATGAAGAAGACATTGCCTGAAGTTGTAGCTGAAATATTGATACACAACGGAGCTGTTATAGAAGAGACGGATGACGGGTGTCTTGAATTTCTTGCCACTGAAACGCTTGCAGATAAACTCAATCTTCCTGATTACGGGAAGCTGCGTTTCGGCTATAATGACTCATCCGGGGACGCAATCTCTGCAACATATGATTCCGAGCTGTTTAAGGCAATTGCGGGATTGCTGAAAGGCAAAGGAGAATTTTCCGTTGCTTCATTCGAATCCTCCTGCCCGGATACCGAAAAACTGCTTAAGAACCTGAATGACACGATCGCCCTGAACAATGCCACCTTCCGCATGGAAAAGTCGGAGACAAGAAAGATTTCTTATTTATTATGCTATTTCAAATACACGGCCATATCCGATGAAAAGCGCGAGGGCATTGCGCAGGTACTGATAAATGAGCTGAACCTGTCTGCCGTGCCGTTTGAAGACGCTCTTCCCGAACTTGAAGCTGTGGGTGAAGGATCAGCAGGTATTGAGAGACATGACCTGAAAAGGGTATTCCGGTCCTCGTATTCCGCCGGGGTTGAAATGGTAAAGGAAAGTCTTAAGGACTTTGTCAGGAGCCTTGAGAGGAGGCTTAACCGTGATATCCGCAGGGTGCATGAATATTATGAGACTCTCAAAAATGAGGCAAGAATTGCAATAGAAAAGAAAGCAGCCTCCGCAAAAGACCGGGCAGCCAGGGAAGAAGAGATTGACAGGCAGTTGAAAAAGAAGATGAATGCCATTGAAACCGAGTGCAAATGGAAAGTCCAGGACCTGAAAACCAAATACTCCCTGAATATACGAATAGAACCGCTCTCAATTATTCGCATAGAGACACGATCACCCGTATTATGGATAAACATAAAGAGGAGGCTCGCTGCAAGGCCATTCCCGGTTACTTATAACCCGCTAATTAAACGGTTGGATGATTTGCCGTGCGAGTTATGTTTTAACCCGAAGAAGCCTTATTTTATATGCGATGACAAACTTCACATCATTTGCAGCGCGTGTTTTAAAACATGCCCTGACTGCGGAAAACAATACTGCGGAGCATGTCATACAAACGGATGCCCTAAATGCGATAAAAATAAATCCTGACTTTTTACGAATTTATCAACCTTCACTCATCTAAAAATTTCGACTAATCTTTTACCGGGTAATGAGTCCTGCATTACGAAGTCGGACTTTCAGAGATGAAAGGCTGCTATACTGTTTCAAATCGGGAGTGGATAAGTTTTTCAAAAAGCGATAGTTCTTTTCTATGAAGGACCTTCGCTACTTCTTTTTCGATACCGAAACATAATCCATAGTCATCATTGTCGATGATTTTTACCATCTGATTGACTGTTTCTTCCGGGTTAAGCCGGGCTTTTGCCTGGCGCTGATCCATGAACAAAACAGTTCTTCAAAAAACATCCCCATACTGCCGATAGAATCATCAACCTCCTCTATCTTCTCATAGCGCCCGGCTATAAACAGTTCGTAAATTCCGACTGCCGCCCTACCTTCATCAAAGTGTCTGGGGTCCACTTTTAATCGTGACAGTTTTGTCATGGGTAGAGATCGGCCCCGGGGGACTTTGCCATGCTTCATGATGAACAAAAGTGGATTACAAAATACAGATACACAAAAAAAAACGAAAACAAAAGAACTGACGGGCAGGTGCGCCCTGAAACGGTCTTTTTGCCTTCAAAAGACCACCGCCTTATCTACCGGGACAACCTGCCGGTCGCCCATAACCTGTTAAAAGCCTGTTTGAATACCCCCCCCCTGTAATTTTCCTATGTCAAAAAACATGCAACAGGAGTGGTCTGTCTAAAATCTACTCCCGCTAAACCATTACCTGTCAATTTTGATCGCATATTCTAAAAAAAACTTTATAGACCTTCCCCTATCTTCTTATTTATCTAAAACTCTTGACCTTTTTTGCTTTGCCTGTTTTTTGCCCTCTCACCGGGAATTGCTGGGTCAGTCCCCGGAATTTTCATGGAAGTGGAAAAAGACAAAAAAACATTGCCGATTCACCGGTTTTTCTGTTAAAATTAAATCTTTCCTTGAAAGACAAATTCTTATCAGTTATCAGTCAGTAACAAGAAACAGAAAAGCACAACAATTATTCTTGGATATTCTGTTCATAGAGAAATAAATGACAAGAATTTCTTGCTGGCAGGTTTTTCGTCTGATCTTTGTTGTCTTTTTTCTTTATCTCATGGGAGATGCATTTTACCGCTGGGACGGGTTTAAATATTATGCTTCTTTCTCTGAGTTTTTGCTGAGTGTCGCACTGGCAGCAGTTCTTTTAAGCATTGTGACTATTATAGTCGCCTTACTGATATGGTTTCCATATATAGAGTCTGTGTATAAACTCAACAATTAAGCTGTCATTCCCGCGGTCCTTTGGGCGGGAATCCATTCTTTTCAGTGAGTTCTGGATACCCGACTACAAACTTCGGGTATGACAAAAATAAAAAACAGCTATTTATAAACAGACTCTATATAATGGATTAATAGCCCGGTATCATTATTTGGGGTATTGCCATCCGGTAGGGGAGCATCTTAAGTAACAGTTCAGCCCTTACTTCTAACGGCTGAACATCATTGAAAATTCTAAAATGCAAAGTGAAAATATCAAAATAATGAGATATTTTCTTAATAATTTTGCATTTTTCAATTTAAAATTTTCATTTTTCATTGAAGTTCAGACATATCTTCAAATGGCTGAACTATTAC
>DRDE01000063.1 GCA_011040095.1 Nitrospirota bacterium | reverse complement strand
TAAGAGACCTGTGGGAGAAAAATAATAAATAGAGATTATAGTAATAGTTCATCTCCCTCTTCCTTTGCATTACCCACAAGACTGAACAGAACCTTCCCCTGTGGAAAAGGGGGTTAAGAGGGATTTTTTAGTAAAATTTCCTTTGAGATTTTTAAAAACTTCTATATTCAGAATATATCTCTCTATATCTTTAATCCAACCTTGTTCTTTTTTGTAACAAAAGACATTAAAATTATAAAATCCCCCCTCGCCCCCCTTTTCCAAAGGGGGGTGCTGAACTATTACAGATTCTATAAAGTACAAGGGAAAGTCCAACCTTTCGTAATCTCAGTTTCCGGAACGGATAAGGGGTCGGGGCTTGACAAACGACAAATAAACTTAATCGGATAAGCGGGAGGTTTTCTCTCCCGCTCTCCACACCACCCCCGATAAGTCGGAACCTCCACCCGGCAAATACAGAACGAAAAATTCAGGATCACTAACCGCCCTCAAATGAATATGACCGGAAGGGGCTTGAAACAGAAGTTTTACAGGGAAAATCTTGTTGACACACACCTAATCCCTATCATCTCCATCTAATCCAAACTTATCAAGTTAATTGGAACTTCGGCAGAAACAAGCGGTGGATTAGTAATCTGTGCACTTCCCCCAGTTTAACGGACACTGACAGGCTGACAGATATTAGGGTACAGGGAGCTGTGAGGCCCCCGACCTACCCGGTACAAAACATAATGATGAGAACTTCACACATATTGTGATAAAATAAATATTGATACATTCGTAAAAAGTCGTCATACCCGCGAAAGCGGGTATCACGGAGGTAAAAAATGTTTCATTGTCATGTATGTGGATCAACAGAGGCAAAAAAAAGATTTGTTAACGAAATCTTCCAGATTGATGGTAAACCCGTTTTGGTAGAACATATTCCTGCTATAGTTTGTGCTCGTTGTGATGAGGAAACCTTTAGCCGCGAGACAACTGAACGGATTCGTCGGATGGTACATGGTGAAGCAAAACCTGTAAAGTCAATTTCTATGGATGTTTTTGCTTATGCATAAAGAATAAAAGCTGATAGCCGACTGATGAAGGCTGTTGTTTTAATTTGCCTGTTTTTTCTGGTTGTGATGAATGAACTCTTTAATCTTGTCCATAAATCCCTTTGAAACTTCATCTCCGCTGATTTCAGCGAATTCTTTTAGCAGCTCTTTCTGTCTCGGGGTGAGTTTCCTGGGTACATCTACAAATACAGACACAACCTGGTCTCCCTTGCCATATCCCCCCTGATTTCGGAACGCCCTTTCCTCTTAAGTGAAAAACTTTGCCGGAAGGTGTGCCGGCAGGGATTCTGATGGTTGATTTTCCATCGATCGAGGAAAATTCAGTATCAGGTCTGGACATGATACATAGAACAACAAAAAACGCTAAACCCGTCCATGCGATCTTGAAATATCAGTTTTTAAATCAATTCTTTCATTAAACCGTTTATTCACTAATGCCGGCCTGACGACATTCCAGCAAGAAAGTTTGTCCATGACTCATAGAGATGTTAATCACCCCAAAACAGCATATTACTGAAAATTTCGTTGTGATATAATTAAAACAAAAAGGGGAGTAACATGACTATCACTAAGCAGCAAGTTCTTGAAATAGTAAAAGACCTGCCCGATGAAGTAGACATAGATGAAATTATGTACCGCCTTTACCTTAGGCAAAAACTTGAGGCTGCTGAAAAAGATGTTCGTGAGGGAAGAGTTGTTTCACATGAGGAAGTTGTCAAGGAGACCTCTAAGTGGTTCAAAAGATAAAATGGACATTGCGCTCACTCAATGATTTGAATAATATCTATGAATTTATTGCAAAAGATTCAAGGCGATATGCTCAAATCCAGGTCGAAAATATTCAAAATGATGTCTCCAACCTTGCCGGATTCCCACTGATGGGTCGTAATGTGCCTGAGTTTCCGCATTTGCCATATCGAGAGATTTTAGTTGGTAACTACCGAGTCCTTTATAGATTTAAAGAAGATCAAGGGCGAGTAATTGTAATGTCTGTAGTGCATGGACGGCGTTTGCTTAAAGAGCCATCAAACGTAGAATATGAGCATTAAGCCCCTAAGTAAACATGAATCGTAACTATTCAGGTATATTTTCTTTATCTCCCCCTTTTTTCCAAAGAGGGGGAGAGAGGATCCAAAAATTGACCCGCTCGATTGCGCGAAGCCCCAATCTTAATATGAGTTAAAGTCCCTTCAGTTTATATCAGGTTCTGAAGACATTTGCTTTGCCTGAAGCTGCTTGATTTGTCTCAGGAGGGCAACCTTTTCTTTCCTGGAATTGTTCTCCATCACTACTGCTTCCCGCTTTGTTTCTAATAGTCTCTGTTTAATTTTAGATGTGTATACGCCGATAATGCAGAGGCTTATTACAAGCAGGACGATCAGGGTTTTCACGCGGAGAGGCGTCCTGAGCCTTTCATGATGTTCTATCTCAAATTCAAGACGGGTTTTGTCAGACATATCATTTATATCTTTTTACTTCAAACCGGTAAAGTTCGATATTTTCATGCGGGTCTATCCCGGCCTTCATACATGCTATACCGACCTGTTCGTCAACCGTGTTAACTCCTTCCAGGTCAGGGAGCAGCAGCCCTCTGCGAATGCCGCTTTTTACAATCACCCCGTATCTTTCAGGATCAAGGTCTTTTTTGCTCCCGACCTTTTCCGGTTTGCTCAGCACATCAACGGAATATTCAAGGGCATCGAGTTCCGAAGGGTCTACAGGAGCAAAACGGGGGTCCCGGGTAGCCGCGCTTATTGCGTTTTGATTAATCTCGGATGCAACATTTTCCGCAGCCGGCTCGAATGTCCCGATACAGCCCCTCAATTCACCGTTCTTTTTGATAGATACAAAGACACCGGCTTTTCCGGTCATTTCAGCAGTCGGCTCAGCCGGAGTCCTGATAATCTTCCCGGTGCGGACATATTGTTCAACCGTCTCTTTTGCAAGTTTTACAAGAGGATGCATGAATTTTATTTCTTCCTTGTCAGCACATAGTCTGAAATTGCAAGGAGCGAGTTTTTCTCCATGGAATCCCCGAAAATATCGAGTTCCGATTTTGCTTCATTAATAAGGGCCGCGGCCTTCTCGTATGATTTTTCGATAGACCTGTGTTTATCAAACAAATCCTGGATGTCGGCAAGATCGTTGTCCGTTATTTTTTCAGCCCTGATTATTTCCTCTATCTGTTTAATTTCGCTGCCTTCAGCATCTCTCAGCAGGTTAATAAGCGGGAGCGTGATCTTGCCTTCTTCAAGGTCCTTGCCGAGTGTCTTTCCGAAGACTTTTTCTTCAGCCCTGTAATCAAGGATATCGTCCGCTATCTGGAAGGTGAAACCGAATTTAAGGCCGAAAGATTCCAGGGCTTTTTCCTGCTCCCCTGATGCATTCCCGAGTACGGCCCCGCCTTTGCAGGCCGCCGACATCAGTATGGCGGTCTTTCCCTGGATTATTTTCATGTAGTCATCTTCAGACATGTCAAGGTTGCCTTTTTTGCTGAGCTGTATTAATTCACCTTCACTCATTTTCGCGGTTGCCGTGCAAAGCGCATCCATGATTCCCTGTTTCCCGAGGAGGTTTGCCAGCCTCAGTGCATTGGCATAAAGGAAATCGCCAACAAGTATCACGACCTGGTTGCCCCACATGGAATGGGCCGCAGGCAGTCCCCTTCTGAGTTCGGCCCCGTCAACCACATCATCATGGATCAATGAAGCGGTGTGGATAAATTCCACACTGCTTGAAAGGGTGCTGACCTCATCGCCTGCATTGCCAAAAAGCCTTGAACAGAGTATCGCGAGAAAGGGACGGATGCGTTTTCCCCCGGCTGAAGAGATATGATGTCCGACAGCGGAGATTGCAGGAGCAACCGTCTCCAGTATCCCGTTCATTTTTTCTTCAGTTGACTGAAGATCTTCCCTGTAGTACTCCCAGATTTTTTCAATAGTCATTTGTTCCATATTATCTCTCTGTGCCTCTATATTCATTCATTATAAGTCCCCCCTTTGGAAAAGGGGGTTAGGGGGATTTTGTAAATAATCCCTTACCTGATGATACCCCGTCCGCTTGCAACGGTGAGTTTTCATTCCGCCTTCATCATAATGGAATCGAGGTCTGTTCCCCTCTCGTTCAGCTTGTGCAGGTCCTTCGGCCTGAACACCCCCTTTTCAGTAATTATACCTGTTACGTATTTTGCAGGCGTTACATCAAAGGCAATGTTTCTGACCTTAACGCCTTCAGGCGCTATATGACATCCGAATACATGGGTGACTTCCTCAGGGCCCCTCTCTTCTATGGGGATGAAATCTCCGGAGGGTATGGAGAAATCTATACTGCTCAGGGGTGCTGCAACATAAAACGGAACGCTGTTTTCTTTACAAAGCACAGCCAGTGAATAGGTCCCTATCTTGTTTGCAACATCGCCGTTTGCAACAGTCCTGTCAGTGCCCACTATGGCAAGGTTTATTTCCCCTTTTCGCAAAAGCGCCCCGGCTGTGTTGTCTGTTATCAGGGTTACCGGTATATTGTCCTGCATGAGCTCCCATGCAGTCAGGCGGCATCCCTGGAGCACGGGTCTTGTCTCATCGGCAATGACCTGGATTTTCTTTCCCTGCTCGACTGCTGCCCTGATCGGGCCGGTGGCTGTTCCGTAGCCTCCTGTTGCAAGTGAGCCCGCGTTGCAGTGTGTAATAACGATATCTCCGTCTTTTATGAATTGCGCGCCCCATTTGCCGATTGTTTTGTTAATCTCTATGTCCTGTGCAAGGACATTGTTTGCCTCTTCTATTAAGAACGATTTTAATGAATCAACGGGTTCATCTTTTTTCCCGGCCAGAAGTTTTTTTGTTCTCTCAACCGCCCACTGTATATTTACGGCAGTCGGCCTTGTTGCCAGCAGGGTTTGAAAAACAGGTTCCAGCCCTGCCATGAACTCATCAAAAGCGGATGCCTTAATCTCCTGTGCGCCTATTGCTATTCCCATGGAGGCGGCTATGCCTATTGCAGGGGCCCCGCGGATCCAGAGATCTTTTATCCCCTTTGCAACCATATGATAATCAGTGCAATCCACATAAATCACTTCCCGCGGAAGCCTGGTCTGGTCAAGCATCCTGACCACCCCGTCAACGAGTTCTATTGTTTTTACCATTCTTTTCTCCTTATACGGTTATATTAAATTCAGGCGATACTGTCATGACCAGCAGAACTACTGTCAGAACAATTAATGTGATCACCGTTGCCCATGAAATATAATTATGAGTCTTTGAGTTAATAAAGTCTCCCATAACCTTTCTATTATTAACAAGTGACAAAGCAAAAACAAGCACAAAAGGCAGCAATATGCCGTTCAATACTGAAGAAAGCACCATAAGAAGCACGAGGGGAGCCCCGGGGATCAATACCAGCAGGGATGAGACGACAATTAATGCCGTATAAATCCACATAAACTGGGGGGCATCCCTGAAGGTCTTGTTTATTCCCGCTTCCCAACCCATTGCCTCACAGATATAGTATGCTGTTGCAAGCGGGACGATAATGGCGCCGAGTATGGATGCATTGGCTAAGCTCACGGCAAAAAAAACGGATGCATATCTGCCGGCAAACGGTTCCAGCGCAAGAGCGGCCTCCTGTGCCTCATTGATCCTGATCCCGTTCGGGAAGAGTGTTGCCGCACAGGTAACGATTATAAAAAACGCGACTATATTGGTCATTAAGCACCCGGCTGTTACATCTATCTTTGAATATTTGTAATCCTCTTTTTTTATCCCTTTCTCGGCAATGGACGACTGCAGGTAAAACTGCATCCACGGAGTTATTGTTGTCCCTATTATGGCGATGCTCAGCAATATGAACTCCGGCTCCGGCTTCACCTCCGGGATCAAAGTGCTTTGCAGGACTTCACCCCAGTCCGGTTTTGCCATGAATCCTGAAAAAATATAACCGAAATAGAGCAGGCAGGCCCCAAGCAAAACACTCTCTACAACACGGTAACTGCCTTTTGTCACGAGTATCCAGATAAAAAAAGCCCCGAAGGGCACCATAATATATTTGCTCAACCCGAACATTTCCATGCTCGCCGCCCATCCTGCAAACTCCGCCACTGTTGTGCCGAAGTTTGCCATAAGTAGAATTATCATCATAAAAAAGGTTGCCCGAACACCATAGTTTTCCCTGATAAGGGCTGAAAGCCCCTTGCCGGTAACAACACCCATTCTTGCCGCCATCTCCTGTATAACAATAAGCGCTACAGTGATGGGAATTAATGTCCAGAGGAGCATATTGCCGTAACGCGCGCCGACAACGGAATATGTCGTAATACCGGATGCGTCATTATCAATTGAGGCGGTTATTATCCCGGGGCCTATAATTGCCATGAATAAAACAAGTTTTTTCCAGGTTACTGAAAGCCTGCTGCGACTCATACACTCCTCCTCTTTTTCCTTGATGAAGGAGGGAGGAGGAAGGCTATAATGTCATCGATTGTTACAATGCCGAGAATATCCCCATCGTCATCAATAACAGGAATCGCGAGGAGATTGTATTTGGATATGGTCTCTGCAACAGACTGCTGATCCGTGCCCGGGGAAACGGTCTTCAGCTTTGTCTCCATGATCTCAGACAGGCGCACATGAGGTGAGTGAAGCAGCATGTCCTTTAAGGTCGTGATGCCGATAAGCTTCTCTTTTTCGGTAATATATATGTAATAGACGGTTTCAACTTCGAGGGCATCTGCTTTGAACTTTTCCAGCGCTTCCCGGATTGTCAGGTCCGGGGCATAGGCTATAAACTGATTGGTCATAAGTCCGCCTGCCGTATCCTCTTCATGGGCAAGCAATTCCTGAATATCCTGGGCTTCTTCCTCTTCTATTGACTCCAGGAGCTCCTGGGCCTTGTCAGTCTCAAGATCAGCTATCAGGTCTGCCGCCTCATCAGGGGGCATCCTTTCAACAACATCGGTCGCATAATCTTTATCAACATCTTCAATAATTGCCTTTTGCAGGTCGGGATCAAGCTCGGGAAGCGCCTCAGCGGCAACATTAGGTTCCAGCCCCTTAAAGAAAGCTATGCCCTGTTCATGAGGGACTTTGCTGATAATATCCGCTATATCAGCCGGATGGAGGGCGGAGATCATCTGGCGGGGGACAGTCAGGGTTATCTTTGAAAGCCTTGGCTCCAGGGGCTGGATAAAGTTCCAGCGTATTATGTTCTGGGGGAGTGTCTTTCCTATTAAACGGTAGAATTTTTCGCTTTTCCTCTCTACGCCGAGACGTCTCAGTATCCCCCTGATTCCCACATCAACACCGCTGACACAGGCATGGTTATTCTGACCTTCTAATTGTACATCATTTACACGCACGATCTTGGCGCCGTCTGCATCAACGATCTGCTTGTCAAAGATGTCCCGTACAATCAGCAGTATCTCATCGGAAGGCTCATATGGCTCGACTCTCGGGCCATAAACTTTGGAAGAAATTATGCGCTTGTTGAAAATACCGACGTTTTCCCACTCAAGGCAGTAGAGCTTCTTTTTCTCCTCCAGGATCAGGGCTGAAACGCGGGGGAGTGGAGCGCCCTTGATGACAACGAAGTCTTTTAAGCTACCGAGTTCATCCCCTTTAGGGTCAAGGACAGGCTTTTTTATTAACTCACTGACAAAGAGTTCACCGAAAAGGGGCACGAAATCCTCCTGCCTGATAAATAGACTATAAATAAAATTTTACATTCTAACCTTGAAGTATACCTAATGCAAGGAATTTTCGGCAACTTCAGATTCACGGTAAAGGCAAACAAAGGTGGCAAGAGCAGGGGAGGCCCGATAATTTTCGGACTATTAGCATTCTCAGGCAATTATTGCAATTAATTCCTGTTCAAGATCAGTCAGTTACGCTGAAAATCAATCCAGGATTGCTTCCTCGCTAATGCTCCTCGCAATGACATTGCGAAAACCTTTTCTGTCATTGCTATCGAAGCGATGCAAGCTCAAGGCTTTACAAATTCACCGTGAATTACTGCGGGAAATAAAATTATGTTGCATTTTTCATCTCAATTAAGGCAAAATATATGGCTTTTCAATTAGTCTAAAATTTTATAATATTATAAAGGATTGTAATCATGTCAGGTTTTGAAAAAAACAAAAAAAACGGGTTTGGCCGGATTGGCCTGACCCTGCTTCTGCCTTTTATCATACTCGTCATAGCGTATGCAGTTTATAAACTGTTCTTTATTCCTGATCCTGTAGTCAGCGGACTGGATGGGTTTGATTTTCTGCCTGCCGCTAAAACCGTTAAGCTTGCCGGTGAAAATATAGCGTCTATTGATATATCAATTTATCAGAAAGGAAAGAAAATCGTTTTATTAAAGGATACCCCCGAAACCGGTGAAAAAGTATATGCATTGGAAATAAAGCCGAAGGATCTCGGACTGACTGACGGCAGGGCCATTATCACCGTTAAGGCAAAGGCCGGCATATTAAAAAAGGTCCAATACGATATTGAATCGATAATTGATACAGAGCCTCCTGCTATTGAAGTTTTAAAGTCTCCCTCTTTTATCTATCAGGGCAGCGCCGGGGTTGCCCTGTTAAGGGCCGGAGGCGCGGACTCTGTCTTTGTCAAGCTTGTTGTCGGGCAAGAAGAGGGCGGGCAGGAGAGAATCTTTAAGGCATTCAAAGTCTCTAAGGAGACAGATTCGGAAGCCGGGCAGTCTCCGGAACCTGAAACCGGTTCGCAAAAGATAATCAATCGTTCCCGGAAGCGGCATTTTGAAGACTATTATGTATTATTCCCTGCACCGCTTGATATTGGAGAAGAGGGCACATATTATGCGGTAGCTGCGGACATTGCGGGAAACCGGAAAATTACGACACTTTCAACGGGGATCAGGACCAAAAAACATAAAACATCTTCAATTAATATTGATGAATCCTTTATAAAAGGGGTGCTCTCACCGCTGTTAAACGAGATAAACATATCCGACCCTGTCAATGCCTTTAAAAAAGTCAACGAGGAGTGGAGAGAGAAAAGCCTGAAGCGTCTTATGAAAATTGCGCGGAATACCGGGCCGGAGATACTGTGGGAAGGCCGTTTTTTGCAGTTAAAAAACAGCAAGGTTATGGCTGCATACGGAGATAAAAGAACCTATTTCTATAAAGGTAAAAAAATCAGCAAAAGTGTTCATCTTGGATATGACCTTGCCTCCTTTGCCCATGCCCCTGTGGGGGCCGCAAACGCGGGGATTGTCCGGTTCGCCGGTGACCTCGGCATTTATGGAAATGCAGTGGTAATAGACCACGGGATAGGGCTTATGAGTCTTTACGGGCACTTATCGATGATAATGGTGAAGGAAGGCCAGGCAGTTAAAAAGGGTGAGATAATTGCAAAAACAGGCTCTTCAGGTCTTGCCGGCGGAGACCATCTCCATTTCGGGATGCTCATACACGGTTATGAAGTATCTCCGTTATACTGGTGGGACCCGCACTGGATTCGGATTAATATGCCGGATTATTCGAGTCGATAAAAGATTGAAATTATTATATTGAAGATTTTTATAGACAAAAGAGGATATAAAATCATAGATACTTAAGGAGCAAGAGAAAAAATATGGATCGTCAGGTAACAAAACATGAAGTGCCTTCATATGAAATAGTTGAAGAGAAAATTAAAGAGATAGACGGCTCTATTATAGTGCTGCGTATCTTTTATATTTTCATGCAGATAGCTTATAAATTTCAGCTTATAAAGAATGATGAATTATGCACCGTTGAAATCCCCAGGAAACTGCTTGAGGGTTTGAGGGGCGAAAACCCGATCTTGGAAGCAAAGCTGGCTGAAATATTGGACTCGTCTCTTCAGCATTCCGACTGCTGGATCAAGGTCTGATAAATTATTTACTGAAGGCTTTATCAACTATCAGGCAATAAAGGCGGTTCTTTGTTGATGTTGCGCCAGCAGAGGACCAGCCATATCCATGGCATCCGAGACCGAAAGGACCAGGTTCCCTAAATTAACTGTAATTCCGCGCTGCATGCTGTTTTTTTAATAAGACCAGCGGTTGTTATTTGAAACCGTTCAGCTTTTTCTATCTTCATTCCGGCTCCTGAATTCTGAATTCCCGTTAAACATTTTTCTGTAGGTTAACCATTACATTATCTATAGTTTACCTTCGGACTAAAAGCCGTATTGCTTTAGTCTGTTATGACCCAAATCATAGATTTAAAATTCTTTTATGTCATAATAATAAAAAGATGCCTAACTATTCAGGCAGGCACAAAGGAGATAAAAAATGTTTAAAAACGAGTGTCCGGGCAGCAAAGAGATAAAAGAACCGAAACCGGAAGATATCAAATGCCGCCACTGCGGAGCTGCTGTTGAAATATGGAGCGATGAGACCGAGACAAAGTGTAAATCCTGCGGAAAAATTAATTCCCGGATAATCGGCCCCTCGTGTCTGGACTGGTGCGCTTTTGCTAAAGAGTGTGTCGGCGAAGAGAAATACAGAAGAATAAAAGCAGGCGCAAGCAGCAAGAATTGAAAATCAATTCAGTCTTCCTTTTCTTCCCCGGTCTTTTTCTTTCTATTAAGTATTCTTGATGCCCATATTCCCGCCTCATACAATATGATGATAGGGACTGCCATAAGGGTCTGATTAAAGGCATCCGGGGTAGGGGTCAGTAATGCAGCCGCAACAAATGCGACAAGCACCGCATATTTCCTGTTCTTTGCAAGGACATCGGGTGTGACTATTCCCATTTTTGTCGCAAAGACCGTTATAACAGGCAATTCAAAAATAGCGCCGAACGACAGAATAAATTTCAGGCAAAAATCTATATATTTACCGACCGAGATCATAGGCTTAAGATTTTCCGTTTTATAAGAAAGCAGAAAATTCATTGCAAACGGAAGCACGATAATAAAACAAAAGAGGGCCCCCAGTAAAAAAAGGAATGTCGTAGTAAAGACAAACGGCAGCGCATATTTTCTTTCTTTTTCCAGCAGGCCGGGGGCGATGAATCTCCAGACTTCAAAAAAGATTAACGGCGAACTGATAATGAATGCGCTGATAAAGGAAATTTTTATATGCATCCAGAGGGCCTCTGCAGGCGCTAAAAAGACGAGTTCAAGCCCGGAATTTTTTAAATCAGATAGAGAAATATAGGGGCTTTCCAGTGAAAACTCAAGGGTATAATGCAGTGGCAAAATTAATAAACGGAATATATACTCGGAGTAATAAAAAGAGACGCCAAAGATTATGGCGACAACGACGAGGGATACAAGAATTCTGTTTCTTAATTCACCGAGGTGTTCTGTGAGGGGGGCTTTATCCATCTTTGTCCGTTTCTTTTCTTTCTTTGCCTTCCTCCCCGCTTGTCCCGTTTAAATCCCGGCCTGTCCCTGTCTCTTCTTTCACCTCTTCTTTCACCTCTTCTTTCACCTCTTCTTTCACCTCTTCTTTCACCTCTTCTTT
>DRDE01000062.1 GCA_011040095.1 Nitrospirota bacterium | reverse complement strand
GGTCGACCTTTTCAAATTCCTTCTCCGCCCATTCATTAGAATCCATTTTTTCCTCCTGGTTTGAAAGTTTATCTTGACGTATATAATACTTCAGGTTAATATATATAAATGAACCCCAAAATTCAAGCCTTAAAAAAGAAAATTTCAAACATAGATTGGATTCTGAAAGGAACCCTATTGAAACAATATAAACAATGTGGAAAGAATAACTGTCACTGCCGTCAAGATAAAAAATATTGGCATGGGCCTTATTGTATCTGGACTCGAAAAGAAAAGGGGAAAACGATTACGAAAACTTTAAATCAAAATCAGATTCAGATGCTCAAAAAAGCGTTTAAAAATATGAAGGAGTTCGATCAGTTAGTGGAAAAATGGAAAATGTTGTCATTACTGCACTTGGAAAAAATAAAACCAAGGAAAGACTAATCTTTTTCTGTTAATATTTGTGGGTAATAGAAAGCCTTCGTGGGGGGTTATTATGAAACACGATTCAGGGAAAGTCAATAAAAAATCCTCTCAAAAAAACTTGGCTTTTGATGATGCCATCATCAATATTAGAGTTTATGTACCTTGAGAGAAGCATTACAAAGCGACTTTACCAGCTTTTTGAGGCCTTTCCTGTTGTGGTCATCAGCGGGGCACGCCAGGTTGGCAAGAGTACACTCCTTCAGCATACGCTGGGTAAGCAGGCACAGATCGTGGTCTTTGATCCTGTTGTGGATATCGAAAATGCCCGTCAGGATCCGGAGCTTTTTCTAAATAACAGAAAATCCCCGCTCATTCTTGATGAAATCCAGTACACGCCCGAACTTGTTGCTTCAATCAAGCGGAGAATTGACCGTGACCGAACACCCGGTCAATACATCCTCACCGGCTCGCAGCAATGGGGCGTCTTAAAATCCATGGCCGAAAGCCTGGCCGGGCGGGCGGTATTTCTCGACCTTGAAGGATTTTGCCTTGCCGAAATTGCCCAAACCGAAGCAACTCAACCCTGGCTTGAGGAATGGCTCAATGACCCGGCTGCATTTCCGGCAAAAGAACCTCATAGATTACCCTTGAAGACCTCCCTGTATGAACAATTATGGAGAGGGTTTCTTCCGGAGGCGCAGTTCCTGTCCTTAGAAGTCATCCCTGATTTTCATTCCGCCTACCAAAGAACCTATATTGAAAGGGATGTCAGACTTCTGGCGGAAATATCCAACCGGCAACTATTCGGCAGGTTCTTACGCCTGGTGGCCGCACTTACTGCTCAGGAGGTAAACTTCAGTCAATTGGGGCGTGAACTAAGCTTGACCCCTCAAACTTCCAAACGCTGGATCGATATCCTGAAAGCAACGTTTCAGTGGTTTGAAATCCCTGCAGAAAGCCGGCATCATCAAGCTATTGCCTTATTCAATCTTTTTGGCAAAGACAGAAAGATATCCTTTTGGGTAAAAAAGCTGTCCGATAATTATAAAAAACGTAAGCAGACGATGCGTAATCCTGTAAAGCTAAACTAAGAAGAAAGAGAAATAATAAGGTCTGTGTTAAAATTAAAAACTAAAAAACATGACTGATTGATATAAACTTAGCAAAAAGACAACCTATTGAAATATAATGAAAATAAATGCTGAATTAACTGTGCTGGACATGCGGAATGCAGGATAAACAGCAATCCCACATAATTAAAAAAGCTGTTATTTTAAATCTCAGCGGAAAAAACAAGAGAAAATGATTAGCGCTAAACTTGGACATTTCCTTGACAGGCCTCTGTCGTCATTGGCAAAAACCATTAATATCAACCCGAATTTGATCACAATTGCAGGGTTTGTTATTACAACCGCTGCTGCAATAACCCTCCCTCAAAACCTGGCGCTCGGAGGAGCGCTTATTTTATTCGGTGGTCTTTTTGACATATTTGACGGGATAATTGCCAGGGTAAATAACAGGTCTACAAACTTCGGTGCATTTCTTGATTCAGTGCTTGACAGATATTCAGACGCGTTTTTATTCCTCGGGTTTTCCTGGTATTTTTATAGAAACAACTCGGTCACAGGTGTATATTTAAGCCTTGGCACAATGATCGGCGCATTAATAATAAGTTATGCAAGGGCAAGGGCGGAGGGCCTCGGCAAAAATTGTCATACCGGAATTATGGAAAGACCCGAGAGGGTCGTGCTTATGGCTTTTGGTGCATTAACCGGGTGGGTAATGCCGGTCATGTGGATAATGATTGTCCTTACTCATGTTACAGCGCTTCAGAGGATTTATCACGTATGGAAGGTGATGAGAAAACCGTAATGCGTTTTTTTACGGACACGGAATACGGACACGATTCACGGTTTTTCAGAATTCTATCCCCTTCCTTGCCTTCACACCTTTTTCAAACGGATGTTTAATCATCTTCATCTCGGTAACGTAGTCGGCAATCTCTATAAGCTCCTTTGGTGCGCCCCTGCCCGTAAAAACCAGTTCAAGGCTGTCGGGTTTTGCCCCTATAATTTTCTCCGCATCTTTCATGGTTGCGTAATTACAACTGAGAACAGTATTGAATTCATCGAGTATAACAAGGTCATATATCCCGCTTTTTATCTCCTTTATGGAATATGTTACAGCTTTTTTTATGGAGTTCTTCAGTTCCGGAAGCTTTACCACCGGATCAAAAAGCGGTGTGGTCTGGTCTTCAAATTTCACAACCTTTATGCCGGTTTTTTCAGAAGAGATAATTTCACCGGAGTCTTTAGTCCTGCCCTTCAGAAACTGCAGTATCAGGACATTCCTGCCGTGGCCTGCGGCCCTCTTTGCAAGGCCGAAAGCAGCGGTTGTCTTTCCCTTTCCATCGCCGGTATATACATGTATTAATCCTTTAGCCATAACAGGGACAATCAGCAATTAGCTGTCAGCAATCAGCCGGCAGCTTTTCTGGAGCGGGCGACGGGATTCGAACCCGCGACCATCAGCTTGGGAAGCTGACACTCTACCACTGAGTTACACCCGCACATGGATAAATATTGTATATCGACCGCAACACCTAATGCAAGCATTGCCTTTAGAGAACAAGATATTGTCTGACATGGCTGCAAAAGAACTCATTCAGAAATTGAAGTTAATTTCAAAAATGCTTCAGTTGTTACATAGGCATTTAACACCGTGCATAATCCCATCCTTCTCTTGCTGTGTGTGGTGACTTTATAACTAAGCAGTCCTCTTTCGTCTCAAGTTCAACCTCATCATTGATGTGACATTGATCCAGAATCACTTTTGGAATAGGGAATATTATTAACCCCCCAGTTGTATTGCAAATTAAACTAACCCCCCAAGCCGCAAATTAATCAAAATAAGCCAACCCAAATCTTTAGCAAATCAGATTAAAATAGCCGGAACAAAGAAAAAAGAAAGGAACCCGAAGCAGGGAGTATGGGACAAGAGCGACGGATTAACGAGGCAGAGACAGGGACACTGGCTGAAGGCATTAAAGAAAAACATCAGGACATACCTGGGGATGAGCTTTGAGGGAAGCATTTTAGAAGGCTTTTATGAGCTTATAAATACAGGCAGGATACCCGTACAAAGGACAGAATAAAGAGAGAGAAAACTTATAGTTCAGAGACCCAACCGGAAAGTTTCATTACAAAGAGGCAATCCGCTGTGGTATAAGAGATCATCAAACAAAAAGGAGGAAGTTTAATGGATGATGAACTTAAAAAGCGGATAGCAGTGTTCCGGTACGGGGTCATAGCCGACATAGT
>DRDE01000061.1 GCA_011040095.1 Nitrospirota bacterium | reverse complement strand
CCCCGAAGCTTTCAGTCTCTCTGCCCTCAATTAGAATTTTAAGCGCGGTAAATCCCGGAACAGTCGATTTAATGCCTCTGTACAGGCCGGCAATAATCCTCAGTTCTTCAAGCGCATCTCCTTTGAAATTCTTTATCAGCTCACCGCCGAAGTCGATATAGATTACTCCCTCTTTATCCATATACAAATCCAGAAGTCTCACACTGTAAGGTTTTACATATTTTCTTATTATGTCCTCTGCAACAACGAGCAATGTATCTTTTCGCAGGACAGCGCTGTCCTGATCGTCCTGTTTCCGCCCGCTGTCTCCATACAGCCTGAGAGAGCCTTTTTCCCGGCCCTGCTTTGCGGCCAAGTCCTGTCTGGCCTCAATATCCGCAATAAATGAAGATTCAAACACAAACCTCTCTTTTAAGTAAAAATAACTCGCTCCTGTACTGGCTGCAAAAGCAATAACCAGGAAAAACAAAAAGAGTCCTCTGCCTCTTTTTTCTGGTCTTCTCTTAATTCGCCTTGATTTCTTCATAAATATAAAGCCCTTTGTACAGGGTATCTGCTATTTCCGCTTTAAGCTCTTCAATATAATATGCGTCTTCAAATGAAGGCAATTCAATTATAAGGGCCGCTGCTTCTATTTTTGAGAGAATACTGTAAGGAAGCGGTCTTATTGACACCATATCATCACCAAAGCCGGATATCACGGCCTCCTTCATGGCCTGAAGCAAGGCAGCCGTTTTTTCCATGTAGTCTGCCTGTCCCCTGTTGGCTAAATGAGGTCTGACTATATCGGATACATACTCTGTAATCACAGGGACATAAATCGTTATGCCGCTGTGATTGCCGACATGGAGACTGATAAAAACATCCGGTTCCTTGCTGTTTGCATATTTCACCCTCTCGCTAAGTGTCATGAACCGGTCGCTTCCCCTGGTGAGGAAACTCCGTGACCGGTCATTATTTATAAGCGCCCCGAGTTTTTTTGCAATATCAAGAACCGCATTTTTCTCCTTATAGCCGTTTTTTACAAGGCCGTTTTCATAACCGCCATGCCCTGGGTCGATAACAACCGTTTCAATTGCGGGCAAATCATTTTGCCTCTCCTTTTCAGTCGGCGTAAGAAAAGGCAAAGCGCCCTTTCCCTTTTCTTTCATATATACATCTATGACAAGCCTGTCGGGATGCTTCAGGGTAAAAACCTTTAACCCTCTGAAATCCCCCGGGGAAAATATTATGGTTTCGCGGTCTTCTTTCCTGTAGGCAAGTGCAAATTTTTCCGTTTGTATTGAAAAACCGGTATCAGGGAAAGCAACGACAATATTCCGGCCCCTCTGATAAACGTGGCCTTTGCTGATTATGGACTCATGCCCCTCTAAAACAATTCTCAGGAAACCGGGATGTTGACTTGTCCTTAATTTCAGAAAGTATATGCCTGAATTTGTAACAGACGGCAAAAAAAGAAGAAAAATCAACAGCAAGACGGTTTTTTTCATATGCCAATATTAGCATTTTGAGCGCCTGATATTCCATTCCGGTTACAATAAATGGATTTACTTACCCCTTCCTGTGGGCCTCGAACAATATTTCTTCCACCATCTGGCAGAGGGCATGCGCAAGGGTAATATGTGTCTCCTGTATCCTGGGGGTATCAGTGGACGGCACGGCAAAGACATAATCACTTTTAGATGCCAGCTCATCGCCTTTTGCGCCTGTAAAAGCAATTGTCTTTAACTTTTTCCTTTTGGCGGCATCCACGGCCTTCACAACATTGGGAGAGCTTCCGCTGGTGCTTATGGCAATAACTACATCGCCCTCCTGGCCAAGCGCCTTTACCTGGCGTTCAAATATATTTGCGTAATCATAATCATTGGCAATGGAAGTAAGAACAGCCATATCAGTGTTAAGGGCTATAGCCGGTAATGCCGGGCGCTCTTTCTTGAACCTGTTGACAAACTCGGCTGCAATATGAGACGCATCACTGGCGCTGCCGCCGTTGCCGAAAAGCAGCAGTTTGCCGCCTTTGTTGAATGTATCGGCAAGGAGCTTGGAGACCTCAATAATAGTATCGATATCCTTATCAACAAACTGTTGTTTAACGGAAATACTTTGTTTAAATATCTTTTGCACCTTTTCTCTCATATCTCAATCAACCTCCTTTATAACCCTGATCTCCTCTGACGGGAGACTCTCTGAATTCCCGACTGCCGTCACTTTATAATAATATTTCATGTTTTGTTTTATGTCCCTGTCCGTAAATGCAGGGGTAACGGTCTCTCCGGCTAACTTATAACCGCTGCCCGAAGAACGGTATATCCTGTATGATTTCACTCCCTGATTCAGTACCTCGTCCCAAGTGAGAATAATGCCCGTCTGCGTAAATACGGCAACAAGCCCGGCCGGTGCGTCAGGCTGTGCTGTTTCAGCAGCTTCCGCTTCCGGTTCATCCCCCCTCTTGAGGATTTCGTCCCGTCCATTACCTTTCGCAGTGCCCTTATCTATATCCTCTTTAATATTTTTTTCATCATAAGGTAAGAGTGCAACCGGGTCGCCCCGCCTGCCGCAGGCTGTAATAAATACAAGAAATAATAAACAAACAACAAGAAGCAAAAAGCCGGAAGATAGCCCTGCCCCTTTCCCTCTTTTTTTGTATTTCCCGTTTCTCATTTTATTTCCCTTTTTTAATCTCTTTAATACGCGCAAGCACCGTTTTCCTTGACGTGCCGCCGAAAGACGTTTTTCCGTTAACGGAAGCTTCCACTGTAATATAATGAAAAACATCCTTGCTGATCAGTTTCGAAAATTGCTTTAAATTTTTCAGGTCCAAATCCGTTAATGTCATGTTTTTATCAATGCAATATCTGACGATTTTACCTGTGACATTGTGAGCATCCCTGAAGGGCATGCCTTTTTTCACAAGGTATTCGGCAATGTCCGTGGCTGTTAAAAATCCGGACCCTGCCGCCTT
>DRDE01000060.1 GCA_011040095.1 Nitrospirota bacterium | reverse complement strand
GGTCTCTGCCGCAGGGTAGTTCACAACATTACTATAAATACCGGCAAAATCAAAAATCAGTTTCAATTAGATTTTTCGCAGGCAATGCGTCAAATTGACTTTTGCCCGATGCCTATCTAAACTAAAAAGCTGAAATGATAATTGAAAGCATTAAAGAAGGCTTCGGGCTTGCCAATAATAATTTACAATTAGTGCTTCTGCGCATAGCTGTTACAATTATCAACCTGATTGTTTTATTTATCTTTCTCGGTTTGCCGGTTATTGCGGCAATAGCATACTTAGGATTTGACCTGGCCCAGGCAAAGGACCTGCTCCCTTTCCTTGTCAGGAATCCGTTTGAATTTGTATCAAAATATCTCGCTCTTATGTTTATTACCGGCGTTTCATTTGTATTTTACATAGTATTCACATCCACATTATTTTTGTATGCCCTGGGCGGGACATTAGGGGTATTGAAGAACTCTGCTGTCAACATACAGTATAAATTCTCCATGGCCTCTTTTTTTAAAGAGGCTAATATTAACTTTTCGAGATTGTTCCGGCTGGTTTCTCTTTTAGTTTCCGGCGTTATTGTGCTGTTTCTTTTATTTATTGTCTCAGGGGTAATGGTTGCCGTTATTATGCAGGCTGTAACAGAATCAGGAAGCGCTCTTGAAATGTTTTTTAGCTCATTTTCCGTGCTGACCATTGTAGTTTTCAGCATAATAATTGTTGCGGCGGGTTTTATATTTTCTGTTTACTCAATGATAGCCTTAGTTATGGAAGGAAGAGGGGTAATGGATTCTATTCGGAGGGCATCCGGTTTTTTAAAACAAATGCCAGGGGCATTTTTGTTTTACGTGATCTTGTTTATCGGAATTATTGCCGTGAATGTTGTCTTGTACACCATCCAGGTATCTTTCATTGCAGCGCCTCTTATGACACCTCTGATTTATCTTTTGACTGCTTTTTTCCGGAATTACCTGAGAATTGTTATATGGAGTTCTTTGATCGTTTATTACATAAAAGGTACGGATTATCCTGTCTATTATGCGGGATATGAAATTTGAAAAAAGAGACAGGGAACAGTTGTCAGGGTGCAGGGTGCAGAAAAAACAGATCCGTTTTTTCTTAGATGTTTTATTTAATTAAACCAACCAGCATGGCTGACCGTGCTGCTCTTTTCCACACATCTAAATCTTTAAATTTCTTCTGCCCCCTGACAACTGCTCCCTGCCCCCTGTGAACGCTTACAACATTCAACGTCTGAAATTCCATTCCTCAGTTGAATACTTCCCGAGTTCAAGTTCTTTTGCAAGGTTCCGTTCAAATTCCGTCGGATCGTCCGGGATCATTTTTATGTTCAATGTTTTCTCAAAAGACTCTTTTAATGAGCGCCCCAGGTCATTGAAGGATATTTCCGGGGCGTAATCATTGACTGCGCCTATATTCTTGAAATTCTCTGCATCACTGCTTCCCAGGGCATTGCACAATTCTCCTGCATTGAAGCTCAGAAGTATGGACCCGTGTTGCAGGAAACCGTTTTTATACCGCTTCTGAGCGCTGCCGACGATTTTCCTGCCCTCAACAGTGATCTCCCCGTATGATACGGCTTTGAAGCATGCAGGGTTTTTGTGCCCCGTGTGACTTTTCTTTTTAAAGGAAATTTTTGCATCTATGCCGTTAAGTTTAAGTCCCGATATTACGGCATTACTGATAATGGTATAATTTTCAAGTAGGCTACCGTTAAAGAGTGAAGAACCGGATGAGGAAATACTGTAAGTCAGCTCCGAGTCATGAAGGACCGCCCTTCCGCCGGTCTGTCTTCTTACCACAGGATACCCCTTACTGTCGCAATAACCGATATTTATATCCGAGACCTTCTGGAAATATCCGATACTCAGTGAAGGCCTGTCCCATCCATACAACCTGAGGGTCGGGGGGGAGAGTTTTTGTCTGACTGCCTCTGAAATCGCCTCATCAAGGGCCATATTGAAAAAGGCATGATTCGTCCCCTGGGCAATGATACGCATGAACTTCATTTATATAGAAGTTTTCATTTTCTTGACAGGATGTACAGGATAATCAGGATAATAAAAAATCTTGTAAATCCTGTCTAAAAAGTCCCGCCGCAGGCGGTTAAGTTCAAGAGTTAATCTTTTTTGAGAATGATCCTGTGTTTGATAAGGGAAATCTCTTTTATTGAGCCTTCGAAAAATTTTTGCTCCCCGAATAGATTTCTCATGTAGATTTTCCCTTCTTCAGGTTTCAGGATATCAACATTTTCCAGGTAGAGTTCTTCTTTTCCGTCTTTTTCAATATATGCATTTGCTTCACACATTTTTAATTATCTCCTTTATATTTTGAATTAATTCATCTATCAGATGCGGCAGGGGCTCCCGTCTGAACCCTATAATATCTACCTGCTCCTGGTTGAGCGGTATTAACAATTTCCTTGCAGGGCTTGATGATACGGCTTCAGCCATCCCGGCGGTCAGTTCACCGAGCATTGCATTGGGCAGCATAATGCTGATGGGTCCTGCAATAAGATCAACTTTCCCGGCATTCCGTATTATGGCGTTTTCCCCGCTGGCTCCCCTGTCAGCCCCTGCTTTCATCATAGCCGCCGTAGCTGCTGCATTTGTTCCGAGCGCGGTTATTTCAATCGAATCCCTGAATTCTTCCCGAAGTCTCTTTACGATAAGACTTCCAATGCCGCCTCCCTGACCGTCGATTGACGCGATCTTTAACATACTGGAAATTATAAAGAAAAAGAGAGAAGCAGTCAAATAACGTAACTGCCCGGAGCAGTTAATATACTAATTCACTGAAAGTATCTGCTCTGAATCAGAACTGTTTTGCCGGCCTTTGATATCCTTGCTTTCATCCTCTCCGCGTATGTTTCGCAGTTTAAATCCGCTTACCAGTTCCTGCAGCTCCCGGGCCAGAACATCCAGGTTCCGTGTTGACTCGGAAGACATTTGCACGGCATCGGCAGTCTGTTTTGTTAAATCAGCCACGGACTCAAGGTTTATAGCCACTTCCTCTCCCGTACTGGACTGCTCTTCAGCAGCAGTGGCAATCTGCTGTATCATATCCGTTACATTCTGCACGGATTCCACTATCTGCTTTAAGGCATCCCCGGCCTGGTTGGCTGAATTTACGCCTTCTTCTACCTCTTTCGTGCCGGCCTGCATCGATTCCACTGCCCTGCCTGTATCTTCCTGGATACCTTTAATCATATCTTCTATCTCATTAGTGGCGGATGTGGTCCTCTCTGCCAGTTTTCTTACCTCATCTGCAACTACTGCAAAGCCTCTTCCCTGTTCTCCCGCCCTCGCAGCTTCAATTGCCGCATTCAAGGCCAGGAGATTGGTCTGTCCGGCAATATCATTGATCACTTTAATAATATCTCCGATCTGCTCGGATCTCTTGCCCAATGCCCCGACCGTATCGGCTGATTCGTTAACCGACCGGGATATCCGGCTCATACCGTCAATGGTCACGGCTACTACCTCTCCGCCCTTGACGGCAAGCCCGCTCGTCTCCTTTGCATAATCAGCGGCATTGGCAGTGTTTTTGGCCACGTCTAAAAACGAAGCATTCAGCTCTTCCATTGACGAGGCTGCCTGGGTAGTCTTTTCAGACTGGTTCTGGGCATTCTCTGATATATTCCCGGAAGCACCCGACAGTTGACTTGCCGAAGCGGCTACGCTGCCTGAGTGGAAGGCTACATTGTGCATCATTTTATCAAGCTTGCGGTTGGTTTCATTAAATGTAAGTGTTAACTCGGCGATTTCATCATTTGATCTCACATGAACTTCCTGGGTGAGATCGCCCTCAGCCTGTTTTTTGAAGGCCTCAAGCAGTTTCCTTACAGGATGGATGATATTGCGGGAAGTTGTGCTCAGTACAATAGCGATCAGGGAAAGAGTTGTTATCAGTACTGCCGTTATGGTAAGCATCATTTTTTTGAGAAAACTTTTTGAATTTTCCTGTGCTTCATCATAAACATTCTTCAGATGCGCGGAGAGTTTTGTATGCTCTATTTCTTCTGCGGAATGGGAATTGCTGTCTAATACCGAGCTTGCAATTCCGGCAAGTTCTTTTGGAATGTTAATTTCAAAGACAAGAAATCCTTTTGGGGTCTCAACATCAACGACAGGCGCATACCCGAACATTTTCCCGCCGTGATACATAACATTGACGTCACCGCGTGATCTTGATGCTTCCATGAGCATGGGTATGAAACCGGAAGGCAGATTCGCTCCTTTCGGATACATAACCTGTCCACTCATGCCTGTAAGATAGACGGTGTCAAGGCCGATTGGTTTCAGCTGATTAATTACATCCTTTGCCATCTCATCATCATCACCCTCAAGCCCCAGAAAAGCGTCTCCCGTGGCCTGGGTTCTGGTTGCAAGTGAAAGGCCTGTCTTTAACAATCTTTCTTCACTTTCAATGAGCCTGGTTAACTCCGTATTCAGGGTTGCCTGTGAATTGGAAAAGGTAAGTTTTGAAAATAACACCCCGATTATCAGGTAATTAACCACAATAATAACAACAGGTATCCACAGTGTCTTTGCCTTTAATTTCATCTTTAAATTAATCATTCAGTTCACCTCTATGACAGCCTGCACGGTTTGCCGTTATTTATAAAACTTCTTTGCATCGGGTGTCCTCAGATAATCAATGACAGCCTGGATATCCTGTCTGTCCTGACCACCTTTACCTTGCCGGGGTTCATTGCAACAAAACCCTCTGATACAGCGCCTATGCCGCCCTTGAATTTTAAAACGAGACCGACTTCCTGCCTGGTGGATTTAACCTCTCTCACTCCTTTTATATAGGGGGCCTTTTTCATGACTTTCTTTTGAAATACTCTCCTTGTGGCTGCCGTAGGCTGTGAAGTGACGACTATGATCTTCCGGTCAGGTCCGCCGACTTCTTTCCAGTTCGTGATCTTTCCGGTGTTTATGTCGGATAGCTGCTGCCATGTGAGCTTGGACACGGGATTGGATTTATGCACAATCGGCACGATTATATCTTCAATAATTATGTGTTCCTGATACGCGCCGTTGTCGGGAAGCCCTGCTTTTTCCAGAAGACCCGTTAGAGGACTTGAAGAGACGGAAGCCACGATCTTGCCGGCCACCAACTCGGAAAATCCTCTTCCGGAGTTAATGCCGCGGACTTTCAGGTCAATGCCGGTCGCTGCTTCAATGGCGTCATGAGACGGCTCCAGCACCCTTTTTTGAATTGTTGTTGAACCTGCTACTACTATTTCCTTTGCTGCGGCTGCTTCTCCCGCATATGCAAAAGCTATTACAGCAATAAACGCTAAGACTAAAAAAATTTTCATTTTAACTCCTCCTTTATATTTTTTTATGTCCTTAAAATAGGTATAGGTTAAAGTGCTTATCTTATCGAGAACAAAGGGGCATCTCTAAAGGGGGGAATTTCTGTTTTTTTTATAGGGAAACCACTGATAAGAATGATTAGGATTTTTTGCAAAAATCGTGCTGATCGCGGGGAAAATGGAACGGGAGAAAATGAGGTTGCCTAATTAAAGCTGAAATTTTATAATATCCCGTCCTTTTTTATTTTTTTATAATTAAATGTGGAGGAATGATGAGACTTGAAGGCAAAAACGTTTTAATTACGGGTGCGGCACAGGGAATCGGCAAGTCTGTTGCACTGGGAATGGCAAAAGAAGGCGCTAACATTGCAATAGCTGATCTGAATATCGAAAGCGCTCAGGACACGGCGCGGGAAGTAAGCGCATCCGGCGTAAAGAGTATAGCCATAAAACTCGACGTTTCAAAACAGGATGATGTTAAAGCCGCATTCGGCGTGTTTACCGGGGAGCTTGGCGCGCTTGACATACTCGTTAACAATGCGGGAATAACAAGGGATACAGTGCTTCTCAGGATGAAAGAAGAAGACTGGGATGCGGTATTGAATATTAACCTGAAAGGCTCATTTCTCTGCAGCAAAGAAGCAATAAAAATAATGGTCAAACAGCGTTCAGGAAAAATCATAAGCATATCTTCCGTGGTTGCCTTCATGGGAAATCCCGGACAGGCAAACTACAGTTCTTCCAAGGCCGGCCTTATCGGCCTGACGAAAACCATTGCAAAAGAATACGCGGGCCGCGGCATCAGGGCGAATGCAGTCGCACCCGGCTTCATCCGCACCGCAATGACCGATATACTGAATGATGAAGTCAAAAACGAAATGAAAAAAGCCATTCCCCTCGGGCAGTTCGGCACACCTGAAGATGTGACAAATGCAATAATATTCCTTGCTTCAAAAGAAGCCGATTATATTACCGGCCAGGTCATTCATGTAAACGGCGGCATGTATATGTAAAATTAAATGTAGTATAACCTACATTCCGCTAGTTCGGAACCCATAGTTTTGAATTTTTTGAAGGAACAAAATGCGTAACATCTCAAAAACTTGAGGAAGGAGAGCGTAGACGCATTAAATGATTCAAATGAGATAAGGCATTAAGACTTGCTACTCGATCGTTGAGATATAGCCAAAAGGAGACGTTCAATTTTCGGGATGTTTTTTTAAGGCTTGTGAAAGTATCACGGCATTTTCTGCCGGCATCACTGCGGGTTCCCCCACTGACTTTGCGTCTTTTGACATATTCCCGAATATCTGTTTCACTTGCATTGTTATGAAGGGGGATTTCCGGTCGGGGTTTATTTCCTTTG
>DRDE01000059.1 GCA_011040095.1 Nitrospirota bacterium | reverse complement strand
TACAGGCGGAAAGGCGTTACACTGACATCTGTCGACTGCCTCGTTAACGCAACTGCTGTTATCAAAAACCATAAAATCGCCACCCGGAATAAAGACCATTATCCGGATAAAAAAATTCTTCTTGACATGGATAACTTATAAAAGCATCTATTGAGAATTATGCCGGGCTGCAGATCATCAGGGAACGGCATATTTTCCATCCGACCTGTCACAGTCGCTTACAAGCGCAACTCCGTATTATATATTTATGTGGTCTTTAATGCCTGTTCAATATCCGATAAAATATCCGCGCTGTCTTCAATCCCCACGGACAACCGGAACAGGCCATCCGTTATTCCGAGTTCCTTGCGTTCTTCGTCGGACAGTTTTTCATGGGAAGTTTCAGCAGGCGCGCAGATAAGGCTTTCAACTCCGCCGAGGCTGACGGCAGGTGTGATCAGCCGCAGTCTCCTGATGAATTCAGACGGCCCTGTTTTCTGCCCATCCAGTTCAAAAGAGACTATAGCTCCGAATCCCCGCATCTGGCTTTTTGCCGTATCATGGCCCTGCCGGCTTTTTAGTCCCGGATAGTAAACCTTTTTGATGTCCGGATTGTCCTTCAGCGATTCCGCAATATATTGAGCGTTCATGCACTGTCTTTCTACCCTGATGCCAAGCGTCTTCATACTCCTTTCAAGCAGGTAGCATGCATCTGCATTCAGGCTGCCGCCGAAGTTGACGGCTGAGCCTCTTATCCTCCTGGTTAATGATTCAGTGCTTACAACAGCGCCGCAGCAGATATCACTGTGTCCGCCGAGATACTTGGTGCCGCTGTGAATTACAATATCAATGCCCAGCTCCATGGGATTCTGGTTAATCGGTGTCGCAAAGGTATTATCTATTGCAGTGACTATGTTCTTTGACTTTGCGATTTCGGCAACTGCTCTGATATCAGTAATCTTGAGCAGGGGGTTGGATGGTGATTCAATAAAGATAAGCCGGGTGTTTTCCCTGGCTGCTTTTTCAATATCTTCCGTATTATTTGATACAAATGTGTACTCAATCCCGAATCTCTTAAAGTCCGCTGTCACAAAATGGTGAGTGCCTCCGTATATGTCCTCCTTTAAAACAACATGATCGCCGCTGCCCAGGAATGTTAACATCACGGTGCTGATAGCCGCCATGCCTGAACTGAAAAGCAGACCGTCTTCAGCATTTTCCAGCGCGCACAATTTATCAACAACCGCTCTCTGGTTGGGTGTGTTGAAATATCGCGGATAAATATTATACGGCGTATCAAGATATTCAAAGGAAGATGATGTAAATACAGGAGTATTTACTCCCCTCGTATCCCTGTCCCTGTATGTGCCGCTGTGTACGCATTGGGTATCTTTTTTCATTGGCATTCTCCTTTTAAAATACTTCGTGTCCGTTATTGCTAAAGAATCAGATGTTCCGGAGCAAAGCTTCGAATTCGCTTCTGAACTTCCTGAGCATTGTCTCAATGGGCATGGCAGCGGCATATCCGAATGCACATATTGTAGAGCCTTTTATATAACGGCATAATCGCAGGACCTGCTCAATATCTTTTGCAGCGCCGCTTCCCGCAACTATCCTGTCAATCAGGAATTTAATCATGTTTGTCCCCTCACGGCAGGGTGCGCACTGGCCGCATGATTCATGGGCATAAAATTTCGCCGTCTTTTGCGCAATCAGCGGAATGGAGGCATCTTCATCCAGAACAATAATGCCCCCGGAGCCGAGCATGGTGCCAACGGAATGAAGGGACTGGAAATCCATATCAACATCTATCTCATCCTCCTTAAGGATCGGAGAGGAAAGCCCACCCGGTATAACCGCCTTCAGACGCCTGCCCTCTTTTATGCCGCCGCCGGCTTCATAAATTAATTTTTTCAGGGACGTCCCCATTGGATACTCATATAGTCCCGGCTTGTTGACATGCCCGCTGATACAGAAGAGTTTTGTGCCTCCCCTTCCAAGCTTCCCGATGGCCCTGAATGCCTCCGGGCCGTTTTCAATAATAAAAGGGATGAATGAAAGGGTTGTGACATTATGGATTACCGTTGACTCGCCGTAAAGTCCTGCCGCTGCCGGAAACGGCGGCTTCAGTCTCGGACGGCCGGCTTTGCCTTCGAGCGATTCTATAAGGGCGGTCTCTTCACCGCATACATAAGCTCCTGCTCCCCTGAAGACATCCATAAAAAAAGAAAACCCGGAGCCCATGATGTTGTTACCGAGAAAGCCTTTTGCCTGGGCCTCTTCAATTGCCTTGACAAGCGCCTTTGCCATCCGCAGGTATTCGCCCCGGATATAGATAAAGCCGTGATGTGCGCCGGTTGCACGGGCGGCAATGGTCATTCCCTCAACCAGGAGATGCGGGTCAAACTCCATAACATACCGGTCCTTGAATGTGCCCGGTTCTCCTTCATCTGCATTGCAGATGAGATAGACTGTCTTTCTCCTGTATTTTGTCAGCAGCTTCCACTTTGCGCCTGCAGGGAATCCCGCGCCTCCCCTTCCCCTGAGTCCCGAGTCTTCAACTATTGAAATGATCTCTTCAGGGGAGAGTGAAAGGGCCTTCCTGAGCGCTGCATATCCCCCGCGGCCTGAATATATCTCTAATGATTGCGAATCCGGGATGCCTTTATTTTTCAGCAGAATTTTCATGTTTTCTTATTGAGTCGATTATCGCATCTACTTTATTAAAGTCCAGGTTTTCGTAATGATCCGCATTAATCATCATTGCAGGCGCTGACCCGCATGCACCGAGACATTCTACGGCTTCCAGGCTGAACAAGCCGTCCGGGCTTGATTCTCCGCCTGTAATAGAGAGTTTTTTTGATATATAGTCAAAGAGCGTTTCCTTTTCAAGTATTGAGCAGGGGACATTTGTGCAGACCTGGATGTGATATCTGCCTCCCGGCTTCAAGTTCAGCATTGAGTAAAAACTTGCGGCGCTGAATATCCGCGCTTCCGGAAGATTAAATATTCCGGACAGATACTCCATGTCGCTTTCGGAAATATAGCCGTTTTCCTTTTGGATCAGGCAAAGGGCCGG
>DRDE01000058.1 GCA_011040095.1 Nitrospirota bacterium | reverse complement strand
GATATTTCATGTAACTGGAGTAGGTTTTCGATAGCCAAAGATATATTATTCAGAAAGAATGCAAGACCTACTGATGGATGTTATTCATTTACTGTAGCAACATCAAGGTATGAGAAAATGGCAACCCCTGTTCACGATCCGATAAATGATGAACAATACCCCAACTATTCTCATGTAGAAGTTAGAGCGTTAAAAGAAGATGAGGATATTTATTATGCACCTCCCCAAAAACGGAGAAAGGTACGCCCCAAAAGTCAAAAATTAGCCTATCGGCAGAACTTATTAAACGCACTAAACATAGAATTTGATGCAACTTAATTCAAGAAATAATTAACAGTAATGTTTACAAAAATACATATCAAAACATTTTCTCTTGATTTTTATTGCGTAGCCCGGGTTTAATACCCCGCCCCTTGGGGCGTTCATTGCTTTTAAAGATACCCCGTCCGCTTGCGGCGGGGTAGTTCATTTGCAGTAATTTTTGCCGGGACTTTTGATTTAGTCTTTCCCTTCTTTTTCTCCCACAATCCTGTTTTGACTTCCTGATTGTAGATTTCATGGTTGAGTTTTGTAAAATGTGTAGGCCAGACCCCACGGAGATAAAGATGCGACCCCACCCACTATGCTTGGTTTGCAAATAATTGTTACTCAGACGGTTCCTTCTTTCGTAGAGATATAATTCAACTGTTTGCGGATATAGTTGATACATCTTGATAGCCAGTCAAAAAGTGATTGTTCAGTTTCAAAAAATATCTGATGCTCATCATTTAAGTGCCATGACGATGCCATCGCAAAATGGAACTTTTCGAACGGTGCATCTTTTTCCAATAAATTCGCTTCTAAAGCAGGTGGAGCAACCTTTTCGCCAAAGTCTCTTACCTCGTCTTCCGGGGAAGAAGGCTGAAAATCTATTATGTCATCTTTTATGAACTCTTTGTCCTGAAATATTCTATAAACATGCCAGTGTGGCTGGGCATCTTTTCTCTTATTATCTGTTGTAATGCACCATTCTGCCCTGAAAAATGCTTCTTTTTCGGGATCAATCATTTGTCCTCTAAATACGAAGAGTTTGACCTCTTCTAATCTGTATTGGGTTAATGCCGACGCAAAAATCAAGGAAACAGTTATCCAGTATGGGGTCCCTTCAACATCGGTAGAATCTAAAGGAATTACTGAATAACGTTGATCCCTTTTCTTATCGTATGCTGTGCTTCCGTCACTGCTATTTAATAGAAATAGAATTCTTTTATTGTTAATTACAGACTCGTCAAAGCCAAGCCACGCGATATTCAGTACTTTTCTCATGCACTTAGCACAACCTTTTACGGTTTTTTGTGGATTGTCCACAATAAGGGCAAAAGATGATTCGTCCGTTATGACCTTTTTTTTTCCTTTTTTGCTCATCCAAACAAAGATGTATTCTCTGGTAGTCCGTAAAAATGTAAAGTCATTTGATAGAGGCTATCCTTTTCGTAAGTCTTACCATGCTTGATTAAGTTTCCTATTTCCACAAGGCGGCCAAAGAGTTCCGTATTTATGCTTTTGCTAAACAAATCTGGAAGTGGCATATTCTTTATGCATTTTTTTGAGAGATCCCATTGTCCGCCACCCAAGTGATTAGAGACATATGAAAGCAAACTGTCTATCAAAGGACTGCTACATAAGATGGCCAGATAAGCTAAACCGACTTCTCTACTAAAGACTTCCTCGTGTTTCGTTGCTTTAGGCTTCCAATGATGTCCCTGGACTACTACAAAATGGCCAGTATCATCCCAAGCGAAGGAACCTGCTTTGCCAAAAAAAGTTGAAACCAATTTAGGAAATTTTTTTCGTTGCCAGGCTCTATGTTCGCTAAGTTTCCACCAATTGCTTTCCCCTTTACGCGCTCTATGTAGCAACTTTTCTCTATGTGATAGCAGATAATCTTTATAGTAAACTGTTAAATATTTTTTTAAATCGTCCTCTGTATCAATTTTGGGTATATTTTCCCCATAAGGATAAAAAACATACGCTGAATCATTCAAACATCCATGCTTTATCGATTCATTGATTACCGCTGGTCGAAAAAAAATCTGTTCTTTGGGGGGAAGGCTGCCAACAGCGGCTTTACTCAGAATGAAGGCTGGTTTTAAGCCTGTCCTGGCACCTTGCTGGACATTAAATAAATCTTTAACACAAGAAAAATGCTTCAATTTATTGAAAAGTTGATATGACCTGTAAGAACGGGCCGCCCAGCTCTCGTCTGATTTACCTATTAGTGAATTAGGATAAATGCTAAATCCCGGTTCGTCAATAGGTGTATACTTTCGATTTTTTGTGCCTCGATGTTGACGCAAGGCACGAAGCGCTGCGGATGCTGATTCCTGTTTGTGGTCAGCCCATAAGGCTATCGCTGAAATATCGGCTCTCTTTGATGCTTGGCCAACATAGATAGCGGCGTCAACTAAAGCGTTAGCAAAAAGAGATTGGCTACCGAGTTTCCCAATAAGAAGTGGAGTCATTACGGCAGCAAATTCGCGCCTAAATTTTATGTAAGAATCTGCGTCCAATATGGATGCTGGCAAAATTGTTCCAAGAATTCCTTTACTCTTTAGACTATGAGCTGCATTCCATATAAAAATGCTTGCCAGATCAGGTCTCTTTTCAAGGAGATGCGCGAAGGTATTCCTGAAGGTCTCTCTCATATCAGTGTCCATGTCCTGCCAAGATCGAAAAGGGGGATTCATTAAAATTATGTCGACATTTTGAGGCCAATGGGCATTGTCCTGTAGGGCATCCTTGAGGCTAATCTCTATTGATATGTTACTTTTCCAGAACGTAGTTTCACGTGCCAGAACAAAGTTTGATATATCAACCGCCGGTTGAGAAATATCCCAGCCTGTTAGAGTTATCTTTCCTCTATATTGCAGCAAGGATAGCTGCCTCAGTATCTCTTTTAAAAATTCTCCGGACCCGCATGCAGGATCGAAGACAGTCAATGAAGATGGCAAGTCGCCAATAGAGGCAAGAACTTCCTCAACCAAAGTTCTAACTATTGGAGACGGCGTGTAGTAAACCCCGATACTGTCGGTTTTCTTGCTTATAGACACCTTTTTGGATAAAAAACCGGGAAGGGCAATTTGATTAATATTTTCTACTGTGGCGATATAATGAGCTTCCTGAAATAATCGTCCAGTTGCGTGGCGAAGCAAAAGAGAAATATCAGGTTTTAACCCGTAAAGGGGAAGTCCCTCAATAAGTTCATCCAGCAATCTCTGCCAATCGCCCGATCTGATTGCGCTTGCTACATCTTTTGCTTTACTATCTAACCGCCATTTTGATACATCTAGCTTATTGCGACTAACACCGTCGGAAGTACATGCAAGGAGATATAGGAAGGCCTTCAATGAATTTGGACCATCAACACTTGGATCAAATGCCCCTCTCAATCTCCGAAATATGTTGATAGTGAAAGGGATGATGGAAATGTCTCTTCTAGGTTGATCTTTCTGCAAGTATTGATAAAACTTCTCCAGGTTGTTTTCGACGCTTTTCCTAGAATACCTCTCCAAAGAAGAGGCTCTTTTGTCCCATCTGTAGATTTCTACAGCGTTGTTGATGATATTTACATAATGCCCAACGTCGGAGGACCAAGCATAATTCCGCAGCATTAGTGTCTCTTGTTCACCGGATAGATCAAGACAAAAATTGCCGAAATTGCCGTTTAGCAAAACATATTTTTCTTTCGAGGTCTGGTTGTCAAATAGAGGAACTGGAAGCAGTCCAAGCTTCCCCCCCCAAGTATTCACTTCGTTTATTTTCATAAAGTTACCCGACAGTTACAGTCTGCTCCCAAACTAATTGTATCAGATTGTGATACAATTAGTTTAATAATTATTTATTATATAAATAATATATTGTTATGATAAATAAAAGTCAAGAAAAAAAACTTTCTGAAATAGAAAGACTAAAAATGGAAATCGGGAAGCGAATATCGAAGATTAGAAAAACATCTGTAACAAATAAACAAAGTACTTTCACAAAAAAGATGGGAATTAGCCAATCACAAGTAAGCGCAATCGAGCGTGGAAGAAGTACTTTATCAATAACGGGTGTAAAGCAAATAATGCAGTTCAAAATAGATGGGGCAAGGATTAATATAGACTGGTTATTTACTGGAGAAGGGTCCATGTTAATTTATGAGACATTGAATGAAAAAACTATAAACGGAACCATATCCAATAGGATTTCTCAGCTTGATCAGAAGAAAAAAGAGGCAATTATCAAAGTCATTGATAGTTATCTGGATTAAACATCATTACAGATAACATGAGAATCGAAGCAGTGAGGTTAGGTAATAACAAGCCTTTGAAAAACATTAATCCCTTATCCTTCCGAGAGAGACGAGGAAATATTTAACTGCTTGTAGGATGCCTTGGCTGGCAAGGCTTGATGCACCGGTTACACACCATGTTAAGCGAAAAAGCACCCCCCTTACGTGAAAAGGAATTTTTCACGATTTTTTTAGTTGCCGACGGACTTCATGAGGGTTTTCTTTTTTCTTTTCTTCACCTGGAGTATCAGCGCCCCAAAGACCAGGTTGTATATTTTCTGTTTCTTCTGATCCAGGTTTGTAAGAGACGGCTTTTTCTTTGACTCCTGTGATTTTCTTTTTCCCCTTCCGGCCTTTTTTATCCCACAGCCCGGCTTTGACTTCCTGTTCGTGGATTTCGTGGTTGAGTTTGAGTAGGCGTTTGAGGACTTCGCGGCGGGCGGCGGGGGAGATGGTGAAGCGGATGCGGTCGTTTTCGGGGAGGTAGTCAACCTCGTAGAAGTCATGGGCAAGGTTGAGGTCTGTCCAGCCGTAGGCGGCAAGTACGGCGTTGTCCATTTCGTCTTGAAGATCACGGAGCTTCAGGATGTCTTGATACCCTTTTTCACAGATAGTGGTTGGTTGTTTTGATACCTTTTCAATCCGCGGTGTTAGGTCTACACATTACACAAAGCATGTAAAATGTGTAGACCTGACACCACTCACCACTCATGACACCACTCACACCACTCACTGACACCACTCATGACACCACTCAGAAGATGGATGTGGCGGAGTAATTTGCAAGATATTTGATATTCAGTGGGGTCGCATCTTTATCTGTGATAGTTTCTCTTCTATCCGGTAATAAACAGAGGAGTCTACCCATTTAAGTTATTTAGTATCCTCATCCGTTGTGAATTAATCCTCAACATTTGTCACGGATAAAGATGCGACCCCACCCATAATGCATTAAGCAAGTTAGTCTTTCCGATGTTATTTTTTCACCGATTATTAGAGTAGACTGATTAAGCTTCAAATGAAATTTGGTAAAATTTCTGTAATTTTCAATATAGAGGTTATTTACAATCATTCATTATCTCTCGTTATCCAAGCCACTTTTTTTGCAAACTTATATAGTGAATATCCCCATGATATTTTCCAATAAATATCATTCCAGCAAATAACTTCAAAGTTATCGCTTTAATTACGCTTTATCTTTACTCAACCCCCAAAGCCTTAAACACCGCATCAACCGGATCCGAGTAAAAACTCGTCTGGAATTTGGCGAACAATTCTCCGGGAATACTGGGAATGTCTTTTACGCTATTCATGGGAATAAGAATTCTCTTTGCCCCCGAATCAAAGGCTACCTGTAGTGTCTCGGCTATGTTTTCAACCGGCATAATACTGCCGCCAAGACTCATGTTTCCGAGGACAACCATCTGAGACTGGACTGGTTTGGCCATCAGCCCGGAACAGAATGAGACAAATGCTGCCAGTGTCAGCTGCGGTGTCGGGCCAGTATTATGAAGCTCGACCATATGAAGGTGGTAGTCATGATTTACGGCTTTGGATGAAGCTGATACACTTGAGGCATTTGCTTTAAAGTAGTCAAACGCAACTTTCAGAGCTTCTCTTGATTTCTGATTGCTGCCAAAGCCGGATGTATTAAACTTGCCGCTCCCTTCCGTTACCTGAAGTTCAAGACGGTAAAGACCGAGCATTCCGGCGCTTCCATGAGATACGGTAAACAGTGTTCCCGGTTTAAGAGGACTTTCAGGTATTAATGATCCGCCTCCCTGCTCAGGGACACTAATGAAATGTTCTTCCATGATTTCATTATCTATATAGCTGAAATGAACATCATAAAACTCCATTCCACCTATTTTTTTGAGCTGCTCTTTTACTCGACGGCGGGAAACAAGTGCATATTCAAGGCACTGCCTGACAGCTTCTTTATCAAATTCGCCATGGGGATATAACAGTTTTATAAGGCCCGAAACGGTTCTGCGCACCGCAATCACATCTCGTTGATTGAGGTTATTCCCGAGTTTAAAATATTTATCAAGTGCATCAGAAAAACTTCTCTTCCGCATCTCACGAAGATATTCAGCCAGGTAATCCACAATCAATCCGTACTGATTTGTGAGAAACTCAGGCCGCATCTTGGGTATTTCCCATCCAGGGATATAGCTGTGAAACCTGTCAAAGAAAGCAGCATCTATCATCGGCTCAGGGAAAGAGGCAAATAAGTGGCTCGTCTTTACCAGCAGGTCTACCGGCTGATTTATGTTCCCGACAAATACCATAGATGCATTTGCATTGATTTGATCACGGCCGCGTGAAAATGATCCTGATGCCATAAAGTCCTTCATAATCTGTACGCCATCTTTATCTTTAAAAGAGATCCCTGCAACCTCATCAAAAGCAACGACATCCCATAAACCAACAAGTCCAACCTGCTGGCGGGTCATGTTGTAGAACAAATTGGCAACAGTGGTCTGACCGCCCGATACTAAGATGCTATTAGGGCTCACCTCTTTATATATATGGCTCTTCCCGGTCCCCCTCGGACCGAGTTCACAGGTGTTATAGTTATTTTCAACAAAAGGAATCAGCCGGGTGACAAGATGCCACTTTACGTTATCTTCAAGAACTGAAGGCTCCATACCGGTTGAACGGACAAGCACATCCATCCATTGCTCCCGTGTAAAAGCCATCCTCCCCTGAAACAGCTCTTCCATATCCATATTCGGCATCTGAATAGGTTTAAGCTCTGTAATATTAAATGGAGATCCCTTCTGTTCATCGTCATGAAAGTATGTCATGGAGATAATGCACCAGATACCACCAACAAGAAGTTTTTCGTATTTTTTTACTGTGCCGCTTGATACCTCTATCCCCTTTACACCAAGATTGGACAATATGGCTTCATATATGTCTTTCTTTTCGTTCAGCTTAACCGTGACCTTATCGATAACCTTATAACTGCCAATTTCCTTAATTTTCGATTTGACCTTCTCTGCCTCATCAGGACGAACATAGTTTTCTGCCAGTATCCGTTTGACCGTTTCAAGTCCCTCTCTGATAACATCTTCATTATCTGAAGCGCAATATGTTCCAAGAAGGTACTCAAGGACATATACAGGAACGTTCGCGCCTTCTTTAACAAGCTTGGTAAGGTCTTTCCGGACTACTCTTCCTGCGAAATGCTTATTTAATAATTCATCAAGGCTATCTGTATCAGACACAAATTTACTCCCTTTATAACCATTTTTAAAAATCACTCGTAAATGCAAGGTCTATTATAAGCGGGATCCGCATGTATTCGATTTCCGTCTCAGCATCCCGCAATACAAGTGCATACTCACACTTTTTATCATACTGTCCGGCCTTAACCATAATCTTTGCAGCCTTCTTTCTCTCATCCATCAGGCTTGACTGACTGTCAAATTTTATCTTTACCTCATTGCTGATCAGTTCTGACGCATCCCGTAAAGAGACGGTCAAGGTTCTCTCCTGCACTCTCTCAGTAACAGCTTCTGTCTGGATAAACTCAAACACCTGCACATTATTTACTATCTTGCGAATTGTTCCCAGCGGCGATATTTCAACTTTTCTCACAGCAGATTTCTCCGCTGACTTTCCTCTTAATTGCTTCACCTGTATAAGTGGTATCACAATTTCCTGCAGCATTGCCCCGCCATGAATAAATCGTGCCCCGCCTGCAAAATGAAAAAGGTTAGTCCCCTTTGGAATCCAGAACTCTGTGTCACCATATATCCCTGCTGTCTCACTGACTTTGCCGGACCACACTTTTGTATCTTTCCCAATCGCATCTCCAATTATATAGCGCTTTTTACTCTCAATCGCATCCTCGGGTTTTTTATCAAGGCCTGTCTTTTCCTGCGTCCCGGGAGCTTTTTCCTGATACATAAATCCGTGATCAGATGTTACAAACACCTGACTGCCATTGAGATTATTAATAATATTGCCGACTATCGCATTGAGCTCTTTTATCGTAGTTCTTACCGCATCAAAGGCTTTTGACTCTGTAGCTGCTTTGTCTCCTATCGCGTCTATCTGGTTATGATAGACATAAATAACCTGCCAGGGTTTTACAAATTCCCTGCCCTCATCCCTTTTCATTGCCATCAAGGCATCTGACTTAACAGCCACTCCATTACACTGAGAAAGTATCTTTGACCGCTGATCAAAAGAAGCTGTTGGTAAATCGTCAACAAGCACATCTGATGATTTCGGTTTATATGAGATTTTCTTATGAGGAAGCAAAGAGGACATGCCCAGAGAGGTATAGCTCGGCAATACTCCCAGCATGTTCGTCAGTTCGGCCTGGAAACGGTTTTTACTATTAATTTCTCTTGTAAGCTCTTCAGCTGCTTCGAAGCGGAAGGCATCGCTGATGACAACATATACTTTGCTCTGCGGAGCGTTTTTCAATGCTGATTCAACGTGTTTTTCGTAAAAGTCCTGCTGATTAACAACATCCTGCAATGACCAGTGATGCAATATTCCACCCTTATCAGTATCTACAAAGTTTCCCCATGCTACAGATATCCGGTCTATAAACCATCCGCAATAGCAATTCTCAACCTCTTCACCCAATTTTTTAAGAATGTCACCGCCTTTGAGTTCAACCAGATCCGAAAACTCATGAAACAACCTGTAATACTGATCAAATTTATACAGTTCCGCAGTGTAGGCGCTGTACATTTCATCGGCAGTTGCATAGGTTATCCCTGCTGAGTATTGCTTCTTTAACGCCAGCAGTTCTGCCGCAGCCTCTATGGCACTATAAATCATCAGGTAGTATTTACCTGTTTCTTCATCTCTCAGAAGCGGGCTTGCCCAGTATCCGCTGACCCTTGCGCTTATCAGCTCTTTAAGATATCTTATATCAAAGCCGCTGCTGCTCAGGGCTATATCACGCAGGCAGCCGGCAACTCGTCTCTCAACAGCCTCAAAGGTCATGACGTTGATTAACTGTGATTCATCCATTGAATCGATATGCTCGCTTATCTTTAATTCCTGGGAAATCTTTCGTGAAAGCTGGTTGTAACTTTCATGGTGCTGAACGCTTCCTCGCCATTGTGAGAGAAATACCGAAGCATTAGATGCAAGAACTCCTTTTGGTAATAGAAAGTGATTAAGTGATTGAGGCAAGTCTCCCTTTATCTCAAGAGCAAAATCAGTGACAAGGATTCGGATTAGCAGATTATAAAGAGAAGGTTCATTTTCTTTATACCCAAAGTTATGCACAACAAGCTCCCAGAAATGACCGGACAAGCCATATTTTTCAATCTCATCCCATGCCTTCAGGTCCTGTATTAATGTAAGTTTTTCCTGCTGACAGAGTTCACTGAAAAGTTTTATAAGAATGTAAAATATGTCCGGTTGCTCCGCGCGGGCCAGAACCGCTATCATCTTCGTATCTATCTCGCTTTCCATATCCTCCGGCCGGACCCACTTTTTCAGCCTGTTTACCCTGTCCTGATTACCGAGAAAGGCATGTCTTTGTTTTAAATATGCCCTCAGAGATTGATGATTCAGCCCCAGCTCATCTAAAAGAATTGATGAAGGATCTGCGTGAAAAGTGCGGCTGTATAGCTTGATATCAAGCAGCCAGTCATCTTTTCTCTCAGGCTCGGCAAATGGGGCATATACGAGATAGGGATTTTTTGTATCTTCAAGTTCCAACATGATCTTCAGCTCAAGGGCGCCGACCTCATCAAGCCTGATAATCCTGACATCATCGATCTTCAGGGAGTCAATGCTTTTATCAAATTTCCGCTCCGCATCATACCAGAAGACAAGCCGGTGGCCGTCTTTTTTGAATAAGCCTGTTAAGCTGTCTGTTAATTGTGCGGCATTCATATTTATCCCTGTCAGTTCACAAAATCATCGTAAAATCGAATAGTTATAATTTTACAACTGTTTATGGCTTTTCTCAAACAATTAAACCTGCCGACAGCGAATATGCTCTTCTCCACAAATTTGTCGCACACACCGGAACCCTGAATTAATTGACCAAACAATATTAAAATGTTATAAAATTAAGGATATCAAGGAGGCAGACAGAATGAATGAGAAAATTGAAGTTAATCCGGACATTTGTCACGGTCAACCATGTATAAAAGGAACAAGGATCATGGTATACACCATTATCGAACTCCTTGAAACCGGTTTGACACCCGATGATATTATCAAAGATTATTATCCAAACATAACAAAAGATGCGATCAAAGAGTGTCTTCATTACGCTGCCGGTCTTATTAAAGATCAGGAATATATACCCTTTGAAAAGGCAATTTAATATTGAGATTTCTCTCGGATGAAAACATATTCCCCCGGGTAATAACTTTTCTTAGAAAATCAGGCCATGATGTAAAAGACATACAGGAATCCGGCCTTTATCAAATCACTGATGACAAGATTATTGGTAACAGTTCAGCCCTTACTTCTAACGGCTGAACATCATTGAAAATTCTAAAATGCAAAGTGAAAATATCAAAATAATGAGATATTTTCTTAATAATTTTGCATTTTTCAATTTAAAATTTTCATTTTTCATTGAAGTTCAGACATATCTTCAAATGGCTGAACTATTACGATTATTGAAATAGCAGTTCAAGAAGACAGGACTATTATCACTTTTGATAAACACTTCGGAGACATTCTCAGATACCCTCCAGACAGTTTATCAGGCATAATTCTCATAAGAATTCATCCGCCGCTATTACAAGACATTTTCGATGCCTTAAACAATCTCTTCAAGAATTATCATGCCGCTACTTTCAAGGGAAGACTTGTCGTTCTCTCTAAATTAGGATACAGGATAAGATAAAAGCAATAATTCCCGAACTCCTTCAAACGCCATTCCAGTTTCAATTCAAGTTCCCATCACCGGGATCAACAGGGCGGGTTTGGAACCCGCCCCTACTTCTTTTTCTTTCCGGTTATAGCATTCACTTCTGCAAGCAGGTTCCCGAATTTGCCATAATTGACCTTTACTCCGTCATCAAGGTCCAGTTTTATGCGCTGGTCTGCGTAGCGCCTCAGCTCATCGTCAAATGATTTCAACTCCGCCTGTTTTTTCCTGAGTATGTTGAGATGCTTCTGTAATTTGTTTCTTTCTGAAGCGGATGCGGCTGAATCTATTTCATTCCGGAGATAGTCGGCCCTTGCAGTGAATTTCCCCTGCAAAGGAGTTACATATTCATTCCTCATTCGGGACAGGGTTGATTCGTTGTATCTGTGTAGATAAACGAGGCATTCAAATGCCTTTAGTTTACCACTGCTGAAAAGCCAGTATATAGGCCGTTTTTTGTATGTCTTTAAATGGTCTTTAAAAAAACTGCTGCTGAAATATCTCCGAATCGTATCCCTTGGGGCTTCACCGCGTTTAGGTGATAAACTCTCAGCAATAAACTTCAAATTCTCCTCCAACAATACTCCCTCTCCCCTCGTGGGAGAGGGCCGGGGTGAGGGGGGAAGTGAGGGGGAAGACCATGCAACCTTGATAAAATTCTCGAACCGCACTGCTGCATCGTCATCAAACCATTCCATATCCATAATTGGGACTATGCCATCATCGTCAGCAGGGAATGACTTATACTTGGATTGATCAAATCCTTCATTTTCACTATGTGCATAGATTAATCCAGACTCATCAAGACTATACCTACCCATCATACAGCCAATTGAATATGATATTAATCGCTTAACATCATCCTCACGGTCAGCTCGGGCAAGAGTAACTTGATCCTCAGGCACTTCCGGCGCAAGCTCTTCCTGAAGTCCATATGCCTCAATAAATAATCTATTGTTCTCGGTCTCAAGCTCCTGCAACTTTTCCACTTGTGAAATGCAGTGATTTTGCCAGTTATCAAATGACTGCTCAGTTTTATTTGCCTTAAGAGGTGGAGCTAACCAGGGAAATGATTGAAAGTCCCATGACACCTCATAACAGTTCCAATCATGTTTGGCTATATCAATACATTTCTTTACAGGTTCAATAGGGAAATCATTTTTTAAAATAATAGGCAATTTTTTTAAGTATCCAGATTCAAAGCCTAATGTTGGGGACAAGATTTCAAGTAAGAATAAACACACAATAGAGTTTAAAAACCCTCCAATAAAAAGACGAATCTTTACATCTTCTGGAACTAAACTTTGTCCAGAGTTAGAAAACAGGAATCCATTATCAAAAAACCGAAAGCTTGTGCTACCTGAAGATATAACCGTCCAAGATATTCCCGGCTTAAAATATGAATTTATATTTGTTACGGTCCTAGTAATACTGTTATATTTATTCTGCGCAAGCTCCTTTATTTCATAACCATCATTTCCCCAGTTGACAAGACTCTCATTATTTCCATACCATTTTCGATATTCACCACCATGATTAATAGGAAACCACTTCTTCCGACTTTGAACAGATTCTACTTTATTGTTTGCATTAAACTTACAATCCTCTATACTAACTTCGTGCCATATTCGTATGAATCTTTCATTATCTAGTGTTTTCATGCCCTGCCTTGGATTTGCAATTTTCTCCATAGGAGTGCCGGTTGTAAACACCTTAACAGCATTATCACTTACCCAGTAACCAATTGGACATCCTGGGATCTTATTAAAATTATTTTGGTCTGTGATAAACCGTCCATATGTTTCGTCAAAAAACAATTGCTCTATTTTTTCTAAAGGCCTTACTTGAACATGCTTTTCAAATAATCGCCTATATATACCCTTAGCTTTGCTTATATATCTTTGACTAAATATGAATGCAACAGTGCCAAAATCAGAACCAAAGACTCCACGTCCTAAATGAAGTAGAGAAACAATAAATCGTTTTCCAAGTAATGATCTTCTGAGACCTTCAAAAGATGATAAAAACATCCATGAGGGTATATTGATCATTCCCCAGTAACCAGTCTCATAAACCATCGACTCCGCTCTACTCATGAAACATGTCATTAGGTCCGTCTTGCCATCCTTGTAATTCTTATTGACATAATCTACAAGGCTTGCATCCATCCACTTACTGCCCATGTAAGGGGGGTTGGTAATGACGCATTCATATTTTTCAGATAATGCTTGTGCTTGCTGAATGAGAGGTAACATTATATGTTTTGCACTTTTAGCAAATAAGGGAGATATTACGTTTTCGCTAAATACTTTTTTCGAGATTGATAACAATTTGAGAGCAATTTTATTCGGGACTTTAATTAATGCTCCAAAAGTCTTCCCATACTCAAAAAGCTCAAGCAGATTTTTAATGTCCTGCTTCGATACTTCTGAATTGTTTATAGGAATAGCATCTACCATCTCATCAACATCAATCCCTTTACTCTCCTGAATAGCCATCACATTCATCTTAGGCGGATCATCACCACTCAATATCCGCCTGTCATCAGCCCGTGCCTTCATCAATAAAGCAAATCCTGCCATCTGAGCAGCACGGTCATCTATATCAAGTCCATAAAGATTTTTCTCAAGTATCAGCCTCGGAATATCCTTCGTCCTGTATCCGCGCTCAAGATAGATTTCTTTAAACAGATCATACGCTTCGACAAGTATATGCCCGGAGCCACAAGCCGGATCCATGACGGTTATCTCTTCAGGATTCAGTGATTCAGGAGTGATCTCTTTGAGCTGCATGTTCACTTCCTCTGTCTGCTCAGCAGGCTCTATGTAATACTCCATCTTCTCTTTTATCTTTGAGTCAGGATAGGTCATAAGCCATTTCCGCCCAAGACTGTTCTGCACCATATACTTCACAATCCAGTTCGGAGTAAAGAGCTGTGTCGCAGCAGGGATATCTGCGCTTTTGACAACCTTGCCGATAACCTGATCCTTCTTCTCAGAGATATAAAACTGATAAAGCCAGCCTATGATCTCTACTTCCTTCCAGTCCTCCTCATCTATCTCTGTCACCAGTTTTCTGACCAATGAATCGGAATGAAGAAGGTTTTCAGGAAGCAGCATATCTGTCTCATCATCAATGCGTTCAAAGAGAAAAGGCATCGCCTTATGAAGGGCATTACACTGGGCAATAAGAAGCATCCGGTAAAGCTCCGCGTCTTTATTGCCGTCAAGCTTTAGCTCTATTACCTTATCATTATCAAGTCCCGGCAAATTTACCTTTGTTGCCTGCTCAAGGATCTCAGGGATATGGCTTCCACCGGGATGGCTCAATACTCTATAGCCATGTCCAAGATAGTCATGAAGCTCCATGTAACGTAAAGCAAGAAACCTGTTAAACCAGGTATAGGCGATTGCCTCCATCACCTGTCCAAAGCCCTCACGCTCAATACGCTGTTCAAGTCCCTTCCTTTGTTCCGCAACCTTCCGGGGCCAGGCACGGCCGGCTATAATCGCTACATCACCTTTTTCCTCAACAGGTTCTATTACATTTTCAGAAAGACCAAGGAGATTGGCACGCTCGGTCACAGCGCGGATAAAATCCCGCCTTGCCGCAGGGGCATATGACTTTAGTTTTGATTTATTCATTTTATTGCAGACGGTGACCAAGCTGTAATGTCCGGCACTGTAGCGAAATCAGAGTCCTCTGTGGCAATATCATGGATCGACTTCCTCAGCATGACGGCAAGATGGGCTGCATCCGCTGTTATTAGCCCATTATCTTTTGCGAGCCGGGCCGCATCTTTAATGTCGCTGCCTTTGAGATCGATAACAACCATACCTGCTTCCCGCAGTTTATCTATATAATCCATATATTCAACGAGAGGAGATAATACCTTCGCTCTGTGTTTCCGGTTTTCGAGGAACTTCTTGACATGCCTGACAGTCACTCTTTCGATAAAATTGGAAGCAGACTGCATCATAATCTTGTATGACACCTCTTCCAGCGCCAGGGCCGACGTATATGCTTTAATATTCGACGTTTCTATCCGGCTGAGAAATTCAACTGATACCGGGTTTGTATCAAAGGCATGGTGCAGAAAAATAGTCGCATCTATAAAAACAGCTCTGCCGCCCCTGAAGTCTTTAAGATTTTTCAGCATAAAGATCTTCCAGTTTCTTCATTGACAGCTTGCCCCTGGCTATCCCCCGGACCTTCTCGGTATAAGTTTTCCTGATCGGTGTAACCACGATACCTTTCGGTGTCATCTGAACGTCAACCCTGTCACCGGTATGTATATTTGCCTTTTCTCTTATTTCCTTCGGTATTACAATCTGCCCCTTTGCAAGAACCTTTGCCATCGGCATATCACTACCTCCAACTAATTTGTTTAACTGATTTACCAGTTTAACTCTAATTTAAGTTTTACCACATCAACGGCTAATTGTCAATAATTTAAAGGGGCAAATCCTGAGTTCCAGAAATAAGAATATACTCGTAAGTATAATACTCATGAGTATATAAAAAGAAAAGTCCGGTTAAGGCATCAATAATTCACCGGGCGCTTCCCCTGATTATAGTCTGTCCATAAACTCTGTCAGCCTGTCCGTCATTCCGGCAGTCCTTTAGCCGGAATCCAGTCTTTTCAATTACTTCTGGATACCCGATTAACTGACTTCGGGTATGACGAAACTAAAAAGAGCAATTTATGTATAGACTCTAATTATTCAATCCTGATCCGCTTATCATCCTTTAAAGCATCCATTAATGCTTTTTTGAGTTCTCCAAGAAACTTGTCTACGTCATCTTCGCTTTCAAGATATTTGATACCGGTAATGGATGAAGGTCGTACTTTAACAACAGCCTTTGCCTCTTTTTCCTCTACTTCCGACTCAATTAATGTAATGGCATTATCAAACTCTGTATTGGCCTTATCGGTAAGATAGAATATATTAGGAATGCTCTTTTCCTGCTGGATCTGCTTCTTTATGTCCTGTAGTGGTTTTAAGGCCCGGTTTCTCAAGTCAGATGAGGCATTATGTTTATCCAGCAAGTCTTTTATTTGATCAATTTTCTTATCAACAGGAGCAAGGGCATCATTTCTTCTTTTTTCAAGCAGAGAAGTCTTTACCTCTGCAATAGAGGATATAAGCCCATTGACTTCCTTAAGCATTCCATAAGGACGAGGAGCCTTAAGGATCTCATCAATTCTTGCTAATGCTTTTCGGGCAGTCTCATCACTCTCTAACTCCTGCCTGTTCGGCACAAAGTCTTCATACATGGCTTTGCGTAACTTCTCCCATGCAGGCTTCTGGTTTTCATAGAAATCCTTTAACTCATGCATGTCATCAGACAAATCCAACAGTTCATCTTTTGCCTGAATAAAAGACTGGAAAAACTCGAAATTCTCACGGACAGCTAAAAGTTTTGCTATCCGGTCTATGCCGGCATTAATTTCTTTTGCTCCCGGATAATTGCCGGTATCAGCAAGATGCTTATACCCTTTTAGCTCTATATGCCGGTCAGTGAGAAATTCCCGGATGAACTTATAGAGACCGTCCTCTGAATCAGGCCCGATCTTTCCGAATACCTGCTGACTTATTTTTTTGCTTTCACTCAATTCCTGATCTCCAACAGCCTTACGCTTCAATATAGTGATCTGTTTCCACTTCACCGACTTAGTGAGAGGGTCAATGGCTTCTTTAGGTTGTATGGCAGCGCCCTCCATTTTCAGGCTTATATTGCCTGACATAAAAAGCCTCGCTATAAGGAGCGATATCTCCCAGTCCGGCCATCCATAAGGGCGGCTGCTGAAACGGTCAATCAGTTGATTCAGGGCAATTCTGTGATTTTGCTGTGAGCTGAGGTCAATAAAGTCCTTTACTTCCTGAATTGCTTTATAGTTGCCGTCTTCGGTCTCAAGGCCAAGGGTATGCTGACCGATATCATCAGTTAACAGGACGGCGCGTATTTCCTTTTGCGGCTCATCCTGCAAGACCTTTAAATAGGAAAGTTTTGTATAAATATTTTCAACAAGGTAATTGACGGCATTTGCCAGGGCTGTGCGGGGAGTTGTTGACTGATGCTCCAGCGATTGTCCAAGGGCATAAAAGTCAGCTTCAACAAACAGTTTTTCAAGCAGCGCTGTCAGACGACCCTTGCGATTCCTGTTTTCTTCAGCACGATCACGCAATATGGTCTTCAACGAATCAGGTGCAGATGCATCCATCTTCAGGCGGACATACTTCTCAGTCTGCAGGTATGTACGAAGCTCCTGAATAAGTTCTGTGCTGCCGGCGCTTTCTGTCATCTTTATCAATGCTTTTCCACCGTCAAGTGCGCTGTGGTTGATACATTTCGCTTTATTAAAGGAAATGAATTCTTCATGAAGCGGGGTAATCACTTCAACAGACAACTCCTGAGTAACTGATCCCTGTGCCAGCCCGTCACAATAGCGATTAAATTCATAGTCTTTACGATTCAACTGATATCGATATTTACGGTCACCCTTAAGGACCTCATCGAAAATAATTTCTGATAACAGTTTTGTTTCCTGATTAGACTCTATTTCAACATTCTTTATTTCACGGCTGACATCACGTTCTTCATTGGTAAGAAAGTAATATAGGTCACCATTTCTGTTAATGAGGGTCTCTTTTTCAAGACGTTGAAGGCTTTCTTCAATGTTACGCTTGATTTCCAGACGGTCCGCATCTACTTCATGAATAAAAAGGGTAACAAGATTATCTATATTGGGTTTTACTATATCTACATAACGTATCAGGAATAATGAACGCAGAAGATCAACATCAAAGGCCCTAAGGCCGGAATTGTCCTCTGCCTGTTCAATTGTTCTTTTAATAGAAGTATCAAGAAAGCTTTCGATAGAGGGATAAAACTTATAAAGCGGCACAAGATTATTAAGCCCTTTATCACTTATGCTCTGTGCCGCTGACTGGAAGGCATCAAGCATCGAGCGCTCCCCACGGCTCAGATGAAGACCGGTAGCGCCGGCCTTACGGATAGATTCAAATATCTTCTGTAAAAGTTGAAAATGATAAGGAGCAAAGGGGTAGATATTTACAAAATCCTCTTTGTCATTATAGTTCTTTAGAGTTGCGCCTCCGGTGAAACTGATCTGGTTTCTCAGAATGTCCCCTTTGTCTTCATAAAGGTCTTCAAGGGCACGTCTTGCATCGCCGGTCTTTTCGAGGAGTCGTGCCTGAATAACCTCGTCTGTATTAGAACTGGATAAAGACAGTCTCGTATAAAAACGTCCCTGAATCTTGGAGAAGTCATTCGCTTTAGATCCCCGTACTTCGCCGATTACAGCATCAATGTCTTCCTGAGATGTCACAATAACCCATGCCCTGCCATTACATATCCTGCCAAGATCTTCGACGATAGTCTGAAGGCTAAGCATAAGATGCGTATCCTGCCCGATAAACTGTCCTACTTCATCAACGAGAAATATAATCCGATGGGCCGGGCCTTTAGAATCAAGGTATTGCTTGACCTGCTTTGCAAATTTTTCTATGGTAATGCTGAAAGTTTCTTCAGACTTGTCATACCAGTCAGCAACATTATCTTCACTCTTACCAAGAGCCTTTGATAAAGCCAATATTACCTCATCACGCCACAGGGAATGAGCATCACGCTCTTTTTTCCATTCTTTACCGGACACTTCCTTAAAGAGATTATGAAAATTATCGAGGACGCCATTTTCACCTAAATACCGCTCCAGCTCTGCAATATGTGGATAATCGCCGCTAAATCCCTGCATTTCATTGAAAACACGAAGGGAAACGTCCAGCATGGCATCACGTCCTTCTTTATGCGTCGCCTTACTGTCGATGTTAAAAAGAACAACGTCCGTATCTCCTTTGACTGCCCGCTTTATGTCACCTAAAAGCATGGGATCATCGATCTTGGGATCAAGAAAATCGCTTGCTTTACGTTCGGTTCCGGTGTCAGGCTCATGAGCCATGCGGTTTCTGAGAAGATAGGACAATATTTTTATAAAGTGAGATTTACCTGAACCAAAAAAACCTGATACCCATACTCCAATTCTGTCCGTGAGTACTGGATCTTTGGGATTATCCACTGCATCAAGGTATACAGAGAAAAATTTTCTGAAATGCCCGTCAAGTTCATGGGTTATGACATACTCATCCAGCTCCTGCCATATTACTGCCTCGTCCTGCTGGTCTGCTTTTACTACGCCATTTATAGGACGAAAAAGATCTTTCGTAAATATATCTCTGATATGCATGCATACCCTCCTTAACTAAGGTGCAAGCTGAAATGCCCTGTAATAGTTATTGTCTTTCAGTTTTCCAAAAAGGCTGAGCCCCTGGCCGTCATATACCCCCGGGTAAAATACCACCAATGGTTTTCCCTGCATGTGTGGATGCAAATTGTTAAGCAATGTATGCGACCTGAGAATAGGCCAGGCATTGCCAATGCCGGACATGAATATGATGTCATTATTGTCAGGTTGTGCCGCCTCAATAAATTCCTTTGCTATCTTTTCTTCATTTAAAGGGCCTGAAAGCGCTTTGTACAATGCTTTGTCACCTTTTTCTTTCTGAAGCTTCAGGGCACGATCAAGCAGTCCACGATTTTTCAGATAAGCAATAATTAACTTGAAAAGATTGACATGAGCAATTTTTATATGGGACTGTTTTTTTTCTACCTGTTTAATGATGAACTCTATCTGGCTGCGCATTTCGAGTTCATACACCGGAGAATAATCAAAGATATAGATAGCAATTTCGTTTCCGAGACCTTTGCTTTCAAGAAACTCTTTAGACTCAATTCTTGGAATAATCTTATTTATTCTCTCACTGAGTTTTAGATTCATTTATACACTTCCATACATTTCAGAACATAATCTTCACCCGCATTCGCCAGAACACTGTAAACTTCAGGAGCGACCTGTGCGGGAGTCAGATTTAGTGATCGCGTACTATCAATATATTTGGCTTCAGCAAGGATTCTGAAAACAACCTGGCCGAGTTTCTTTTTTGTTGAATCGGATAACCCTTTTAAAGAATCATCCCTTTGCTCACAATCGCTGAAATAGTTTTTCCAGTCCCTTAAAGTCAACTGTGTATTGAATGTCTTAATATGCCCGCGGATCACCTCATCTATAAAATCACCAAGCAGACGACTACGCTTTATTGCCGCAGCAAACAGGGCTTGCATTGCAACTTCCCTGTTGCCATCAACAACTAACCTCAAGAGATCCATTGTCATTAATTCCAGACGGTTTCTGATTAACCGTGCCTGTCGTTTTGCAGATGAAGGCGCTTTTTTTTGCAGGACATTATCAACGATTATCGCCTTGTGCCAGGCATCCTCATCAGGATTCTTTAATAGAAGCTTTGCTATCATCCGGCTTTCATTAAGCATCAGAGATCCGGCTGATATTTCTGCGTTGTAAATTCGTTTAGTATAAGTAGAGATCATTTATTTGAAAACTTGATCTTTATGTAAAAAAGCACATTAAATATCTTAAAATATCCTGTTTATTGGGTTCCTGCAGTCCTTATTAAAAGGTAAATCCTTTATTTTCCCGTAAATTATAACACTTACAGCATATATCTGTGTATTTTTTAGATATATGATAAAATTTTCGGATTATTGCTTAATATAAGTATTATTATTGAATTCAATCTGGTAAACAGTGTGTGGAAGTGGAAAGATGCAAGCCCCATATTTTACAAATGAAAATCAACTCCAGCAATGGATAGAGGCTGCTGAAAGTATAAAAGAGGAATTTGGATAACTCCCCCCGGCCCCTCTTAACCTAAGAGGGGAGTTTACTCCTCCCCTTAGGTTAAGGGGGATTAAGGGGGTTACTTTACTATCTCAAGGTTTTTAATGCATCAAAAAAAGAAAGCAGAAGAAATAGCAGAAAATCACAATATCCATCCTGGGTAAGCACATGTAAAAGCACTTGGAGAAAAATTGAAATATTTTCTTTTCCTGTCTAATGAGAAGAAGGTAAAACAAGCTGCAAAAGAAGAAGGGTTTACTGTGGTTGGTACTATAGGTATCATTCTTAAGAAGGAAATCAACATTACGAAATCTGAAGAATTCTTAATGCTGTATAAGCAGGTTCTCCTGCCGGCTTGCGATATTTTTATGCAACTGTGATGTGAATTCTCTCAAAAGCTCGTGGTAAGCCCGACCACTGTTGAAAGTCCGGTGAAGTCGCGCGCATTACGAGTCTCCGGGAAGTTGGCCTCTTCATCATGCATCACAAACCCTTTAACATTTACTTCATATTCAAAATTCCGGTATATCCTTCTGCTGACTCCCAGGTTGAGCGCTGCTTTCATCCTGCTGCCCACAAAGCGGGATGAATCCGCGGGATAGTCATTATCCATGATATAGAGTCCCCGGAGGGACGCCTTTACGGCGGTCTTGTCGTTTACAATATATGCCAGCAAAAGATCAGTTGTAAACTCCCGGCCCCGGCCATTGCTGTCTTCGGTAAAAAGTCCGCCTGTTGTCTCCTGGAATTTACTCTTATCCCTCAGGATCGTCTTGATCTCAAAGCCTGCGTCCCATCCGGTCTCGTCATAGTAAAGACCGAGTCCCAGGAGGTAGTGCTCCCCTGGCTGGGCGAAGTCTTCACCTTCCACCCTGTCTTTGCCGTACCATGCGTAACCGCCGAAAAAACGGGTGCTCCAGGCTGGTGAAAAGTAGCGTCGGACCTCGGCGGTTGCATTGACAATGTCCCCCGGGTCGTAATCCTGCAGGTTTTTGCTGAAATCATATTCCCTGCGCCAGAGATAACCCACGCCAATGCCGGCTGTCCACATGCCCCAGTCCTTGACAACAGACACAGTCGGGTTGACATTATATCCTTCCCCGAAGGTGTTGATTGCAATAATATCAGGGTCCATAATCAGTACCAGCTCCTCCTGCACGAAATTCGTCTTGCCTGTCGGGAGGTTGAGATCAAGCCCGAGCAGCACGTCTACAGGCAGCTTTTCCAATATAGCGTAAGAAAAGTTGACCTTTGTGTCGAGGAGATGGGATAAGGTCCGGTTTTCCCGGTCGGTCGGCTCAACGTGGGTATTGGCATAGCCGGTCAGCAGGCTTAATGAATAGTCCCCCTGACTGGCCTCGATTTTAACAGGGATACTGGCCTGCACGGCCTTGTTGTCTTTATTGTCTCTCCACCAGTCAACCTGGAAACCGGTCTGAGCGCTGATGCCGGATGCCGCCTGGGCGCTGTCTGTATAGTCGACACTGCCGGAATTGGAATTGCAGATATCCTCGCCTTCGTAATTGCAAGTTCTCGATACCTCGGAAGGCGTGGCATTGTCCCAGCGGTTGCTGCGTGCATTAATCGTGCTGCCGGTTGTATTGTTTAACAGATCAACGATAGTATTACAGCTCAGTACATTATTGTCTCTGCCATCATACGCCCCATCTCCTTCATGTATACATCAAATCCCGCTTTCCCCTTTGCATAGATTTCGTACATCTGATTCAATATCTCCTGCTTACCTAATGCTTCTTCCATTCCTACTCTTGCTTTTTTCCGTTTCTTTGTGTTTTCCTTCATTTGTGGCTCCTTCCTTTTTTAAGGATTATTGGTTTCCCGTGGATTATATCTACGGGGGAGCCACTCTTTCAACTTTCAACTAAAAATAGTATATCCTCAACGGATACGGTCGTTTTCGGGGAGGTAGTCCACCTCGTAGAAGTCATGGGCAAGGTTGAGGTCTGTCCAGCCGTAGGCGGAAAGGACAGCATTGTCCATCTCGACATGAAGTTCACGGAGCTTGAGGATGTCTTGATACCCTTTTTCACAGATAGTGGTTGGTTGTTTTGATACCTTTTCAATCCGCGGTGTTAGGTCTACACATTACACAAAGCATGTAAAATGTGTAGACCTGACACCACTCACACCACTCACACCACTCACCACTCACAACCGCAAGACATATAGCCGTGCGGCTGTATCCGGGAAACTAAACTGTTTTGCCCATGCCGTAAGCCATAGAGGTTTGGACCCTGAGCCATAAGATCTGAGCATAAAACAATTGGATATGGTATGGAACCGAAGCTTTTCTGGGGGTCGAAACGACCCAGGGGCTGATAAAGAGAAACTCATGGGCTTTAAGCTCATTAACAAGTTTCATATCTGCCTTGATCCTGATGGGTGACTGGTGCAGAACAGTTTATGACCTGTTCTGTAACCATAAAAGATAGAAATAACGGGTGCGAAATAAAAAACGGATACAACCGTAATGGTAAAAGAAAAGGAAAGGAAACTACTCTGCGATACTGCCGCAGAGTAAAAAAATTTCTTACAGGAGCTTTTTGTGCTTGACAAAGGGCCTTTTAATGGGTGACACCACTCACTATAAGTGTTTGGCGCAGACCATGTTAAAAGATGGCATTGATTTCAAAAAGCCGGAATCAATGCGTTAACATGTTTTCTGTATGCCGCTGTTTTGAAACTAAGTCAGAACATATTTCTTTTGTATGCGTATCGCTGTCTTTAACGAATTTTCTCCGAAAATTCGTTACGGGTGTTCTTTGCGCTTGACATACGGAGGTCTAATAAGTGTTATGCAATTCACGTTCCGCCAGAGACCAAAGTATCGCCTCCAATATCTATAATTTCATCTTCGTCAAACCATGTTAGCTTTTGCAAATGGTCTCTGATTTTGTCCTTCTCATTTGTGTACAGCACAATGGCTAAACTACTTTGAGCTCTACTGCATGTGACATAAAACAGGCAACGAGTCCTGTCGATGGATGTTTCTTTGCCTTCTTGAACATTTCTCTGATCGGTTGATGTAGGGGCTTTCGCTCCAAGCAGTTTGTCATAGCTAAACATGAATCCACGGGCTTCGTTATCATCCAAGACCACCATCACACGAGGAAACTGCAAACCCTTTATTCCTTGATGGGTACCGAACGGGGATTTGTCAGAAATATACTGCACATAGGATTCCAGTTGGCTAAATGGGACAGAAAGAGCATTGTCCCAAGCATCAATGTCTGGATTATTGTCAGTTGCTTCAGCAGAATCGTCATCGCTCTCGCCTTCTGCTAAATCTACACGAGATACGATTGGTGCAAATACATCAGGTATGACAAGTAGGCCACTTGCCGCGACCGCTTTTAGGGAATCAATCAACGAGGGTTCGGAGTTGCCGTCCCATAAGGAAAACAGCGATTTCACAGCATTATCTGCTTTGCATATTTCATCCAATGACGATTCGCTTGTTTTAAGTGTGTCAGCGGATACAAGCTGGGAGTATTTCTTAACTATTCGTGCCACCGCAAACCTATTCTCAGCTTGCAACGATTTCACCAAGGGAAGAATCTGCTGCGAAAAGAACGGAATCCCGCTTAGAGTTCCGTCAAGCAATCCAGTTTTGAATTTTGATATTTGATAGAGCGGCTCGAAAAAATCATTAAACCCTCCTCGTCTTGCAGCCATGTGATGCTCAAGCGTGAGTGTTTTTATCTCTTGATTATTTCCCGACCACTGATCGTCAGATGTGATCTCGACCATCTTTTGGGCGATTTCTGCTTCGATAGTTGTCTTGTTGATACCATCATTGTTTTGAACAAGAAATAGCCGCACAAATCCTTCTGGTGCATCATCTGCTGGTTCTTGGATGTGGTCATCTGCGTCCGATCTAATCTTGTTAATGAGCTTTGCGATACGTTTCGGACATCTATAATTGATAGTTATAGCAGGCTTTTCCCACGTATCTGGAATAGCTTCCTCTAAACTGGCTTTCCCGTCTGCATAGATTCGCTGCATCATATCCCCAAAGAGAGCCAGACAGAATTCTCCTGAATACGCACTCTGTACCGTAAAAAAAGCATCGACCAAATCTTTTTGAGTGTCCTGGCTTTCATCGATGAGCAAGACCGGATACTTGCGAATCAGAATTCTTTGCATGAGCGGCTTATCTGTCAAAAACTCAGCCGCGATATCTATTACTTCAGTATGGTTCAGCGAGTTTTTGCCAATGTTTTCGCCATTCGGGTTATAGGTGAAGTATTTGATCGTATCGAGACGATACAGCCTCTTTTGCTTTTGATCAATTTGCACGGTGCGGTCAGCAGAAGCCTTACCAGCTCTGCCTTTTTGTTGCTTCTCTTGGAGAGAATCGATCTCAATTTTCAAATTATGGCTGAGCCACTCGCGGATATCTTTGTGATATGTCCGAATCAATTCCCATGCAAAGCTATGGATAGTGGATACAGTAAAAATGGTATCGTGATTAATTCGATGTTTAATCTCATCACATGCGGCATTGGTGTATGTAATGACGGCAACCTTCCGAGCAGATAGGCGGAATTCCTGCCCATACTTCTTGCGAAACATCTGCATCGCTTCAACAAGGGCGCGTGTCTTTCCAGAACCAGCACCGGCAAAAAGGAAAAAACTTTTAGGGTCTTCCAAGTTGAGGCAGTTAGCCATCACAGTGCTAAGGTTTTTTGTTTGAGTAACAGAATCAGTCATTCTTTACCTCCGGCGGTGCGGATGCCAAAAAATTCTGTTCCTTTTCGGCAAGTTTGCCCTCAAGCCATTTAAGACCATCAGAAATATAGTCCGGTGGCTTCAGCTCACTTGGTTCGGTCAAGTAGAATAATTCTAAAGCCATTTCGGCCTTGCTTCCTGTCCCTAAGTCGTCGAACATAGCTTTGCTGGCATCGTTTAGAGTATCTTTACCAAGAGCGTTTGTGAGTTTTTTTAGTAAGCCTTTTGGATTTTGATAATCCCGGAACAACATCAGATTCGTTAAAGCTAAAGAATCCTCGAAAGTATATGGAATAGTTTCCTCTTCACCTGACTCATCTTTGTATGTGAGTCTTATTGGGCATTGATAGGCCACCCTAACTGTTGTTTTCCGAAATAAACCGGCCTTAATTTTCTGATTAAACCAACCTTTCCACATTAAACCGACAAGCAATTCGGCTTGTTTGCAGGAGAAGTGATTACAGGGGCCATATCCTTTTGACATAGCTCAATAACAGTATAACGGTCTTTCCGTCTGGACAAATATACAAGGCATTCTCTACCGGTCAATTCTTCCGTAGAGAACTCATTTTGAGGCTCCTCGCCGAGAATAATAGTTATCCATCTGTAGAGGCGGCCCTGCTTT
>DRDE01000057.1 GCA_011040095.1 Nitrospirota bacterium | reverse complement strand
GTAAGGCGCTTCAGGCATGAGATCAATTCCAGGCACGCCGGAAAATACGTTCTTATAATGATCAAAGACCCTGTGTTTATCTTTGACGCGTTCATCAAGCATTGTCAGTTGTCCGCGGCCTATGGCCGCAAGTACATTGCTCATCCGGTAGTTATAACCTATCTGTGAATGTTCATAGTGAGGCGCGGGATCAATGGCCTGCCTGGAAAGAAACCTGGCCCTGCTGACCAGCTCCCTGTCTTCAGAGACCAGCATACCTCCGCCTGAGGTGGTAATGATCTTGTTGCCGTTAAAGGAATAAATCGCCGCCCTTGCCCCGGCTCCAGCGCTGCGCCCTTTATAGGTCGCGCCCAGGGCCTCGGCAGAATCAGACACAACAGGAACATTATGCGGGGCGCAGATCTCAAGTATACTGTCCAGGTCCGCGCATTGACCGTATATGTCCGTTGAAATAACAGCCTTTGGCAGCCGGCCTGTCCTGACGCGCATGTAGATCTCCTCTTTCAGCAGTCCAGGGTCAATGTTCCACGACTCCCTTTCAGAATCAATAAATGCCGGCACCGCGCCCTGGTAAATTATCGGGCTCACGCCTCCTATAAATGTAAGAGAGGGCGAGATAACCTCATCTCCATGTCCCACGCCCAGTATGCGCAAAACCAGATGCATGGCTGCTGTTCCGCTTGATACGGCGGCCGCGTGTTTAAACCCCAGCTTATGAGCAAAATCTTTTTCAAACGCGTCAACCTGCGGTCCCACAGGAGCTATATAATTGCTCTCAAAGGCCTCATGTATAAAATGTTTTTCCTCTCCGCTCATATGGGGAGGTGAGAGAAAAATTCTTTTTTTACTGCCGGGAGTGCTCATCGGATTTTAGATTGTGGATTGCGGATTGTGGATTGCGGAATTAAAATCCCGAGTCTATAATCCGAATTCCCAAATCTGCAATTTAATTATTTTTGGTGTATAAGCGTCTTATTATGCCAGGTCAGTTTTTCCCTGTATTTTCCGGTCAAATACTGCTGCCATTCCTTTAACCGGCTGTTACTCAGGTGATCTGAGCGCCAGAAATCATTGCTGTATTCGTCAGTATTCTCCCAGTCCGTTGAACCATGTTCCTGCTGGTCATACATCTGCGTTCCGGGATACGGACAAAGAATAGTAAAACCATATTCATCGAGTTCAAGCTCATCAGCCAGTTTCTCCGTCAGTTTCAGATCGTCCTCGGTCTCATCAGGCATTCCGATAATAAAATATCCCCTGACCAGTATTCCCATTTTTTTTGCCCACCCCACGGTTCGCTTTATTTTTTCGACCGTCGTTCCTTTGCCGATCTGTTTCAGGACCTTTGGGGAACCTGACTCAACACCCACCGCGATCTCATAACAGTTGGCTTCCGCCATAAGGTAGAACATCTCTTCAGTGCAGACCCCCGCATGAATATTGGGATAGAACGGTATAGTAAAACCTCTTCTGATCTTTTCGCGGCAAAACTCAACTACCCGGTCAACAGAGGTGTTCCATGTCGGGTCTGTGAACTTTACGAGGTCCAGTTTGTACGTGTCAGTCACTTCCATCATCTCGTCCAACAGGTCCTGCGCTGACCTGTGACGCACAGGCACTCTTTTGAGACCCCGGTACAGGACCTTGTTAAACCCGTCAGCGCAGTATTTGCATCTGAACGGACAGGCGCGATGACTCTGAAACGATGTGATGTTCTTCATGTTATCGTTAAAGGCGATCTGAATGTTGCGTTTGTTATGGATCAGTTCCCTGTCAGGCCATGGAAGCTCCTCAAATTCCATGGGACGGCCGTATACTGTCCTTTCCCTGTTTCCCATGACAATATCGAGCATTGCCGCCTCACCTTCACCGATCACCACCTGGTCTATCCCTTTGATCAGGCTCTCTCCCGGCGCGGCAGACGGGTGATAGCCGCCCACAACCGTGCGAACACCTGAATTCTCCTGTTTTACAGCCCGCGCTATGGCCGCCGCATAAGGGAATGTGGGTGTAGTGCATGAGAACGCCACAATATCCGCGTCAAGGCATCCTTTCACAATTGTCCTGTCATCATCAAAATATCCCTGATAAAACCCGATCTCTATATCTTTCATGTTATGTTTCAGATAAGCGCCGATGTACCCCAGGCCAAGCGCCTCCCATGAGTTGAAGTACTTTCCGTGGACAAGTATGACTTTCATAAGTCTGACCTCCCTTATGTATCAGTAATGAATAATAGACTGGGTATCGGGATCAGTATTTTTTGCTTTCCTGCTTAGGAAGCAGGCTCCGGTTTCCTGTGCAAAACCATCTGCACAACCCCCCTCAATGTTCCAAAACCATAGGAGATATGATACGCCGGGAATACAAGAGGCAGGAGCAGTGCGCCAAGTGTCCTTTCTTTCAGCCAGACAGTGAATGTACTGAAGATCGCTACGCTTCCATATAATAAAAGCAGGCCGATCAATGCCTGCACGGCCCACGGGTATATCAATGAGGCGAT
>DRDE01000056.1 GCA_011040095.1 Nitrospirota bacterium | reverse complement strand
TTTCCGGTTGATAGAGAGAGGACCCGCCCGTCAACCATAAAGGAGGCCGTCAGGAGACTGAAAAGCGGTGAGCTTGTTGCGATGTTCCCTGAAGGCAGGAGGAGTGACACAGGCGAACTTATGGAAGCCAAGCGCGGCATCGGCATGATAGCATGCCTCAGTAAAGTCCCTGTTGTTCCTGCCCTGATTACAGGAAGCGACAGGGCGCTGCCTGTTGATGCCGGATGGTTAAAGAGAGCTAAAATAAGAGTAATATTCGGAAAGCCTGTATATTATACTTCAACGACAGATGAAAAGGGATATCGCAATCATGAGTTGCATGAGGGAATCAGCAATAAAGTTATGACGGCAATAAGAGAGATGAAGAAGGTTTATGGAGATTAAAGTCGCTAAAAAGGCAGGTTTTTGTTTCGGGGTAAAACGCGCCATTGATATCACATTCAATCTTGCAAAGGAGGGGAACAAAGGCCTTTATACATATGGCCCTCTCATTCATAATCCCCAGGTAGTGGAAGAACTCAAACGCAAAGGTGTAAATACGGTCAATGATCTCAATTCACCTGATATCGGAACAATAATAATCAGGACACATGGTGTATCACCGAAGGTTTATGCTGAAACTTCCAAAATGGGGTATAATGTTATTGACGCTACCTGTCCATTTGTTAAAAAGGCTCAAAATTTCACCCAGATTCTTAAAGATGAAGGTTACCAGGTGCTTATCATCGGGAACCGGCGGCATCCCGAGGTTCAGGGACTGATTGGTTTTGCCGGAGATGACGCTGTTGTCGCCGATGATGCAAATAAATTGCCGGCATTAAAAAAGAAAGTTGGAATAATAGTACAAACAACCCAGTCGTTTGATACCTTCAGGGACATTGTTTTACATGTTATAGGCTCTTCAAGAGAAGTCAAGATTTATAATACTATATGTGATTTTACGGCCCAGAGGGTCAGGGAGACAAGAGAACTGGCAAAAAAAGTAGCCCTCATGATAATCGTCGGCGGCAAGAACAGTTCCAATACAAACCAGCTTGTCAAGCTCTCAAAAAATGTTTGTGCTAAAGTATATCATATAGAAATAGCATCTGAACTCAAAAAGGGCTGGTTCAGCGGAGTTGAAAAAGCCGGGGTAACAGGCGGCGCTTCAACGCCTCAATGGATAATTGATGATGTTGTAAATAAAATAAGAGAAATTTCTGTCAGGAGGTAATATAATATAAAATTATGGAATTGCAAATGGATGATTTAGAAAAGTTTTATGCCGACTCTTTCAAGGGGTTAAGGGCGGGAGCAATAACAAAAGGCAAGGTGCTGCTGGTAAAACCGGAGGGTGTAATTGTTGATGTCGGATCAAAAAGTGAAGGGTTCGTCCCACTCAGTGAACTTGCAGAAAATGAGATTGACACCTTAAAGCCGGGAGATGAAGTCGAAGTTTTTATCGAAAGGCTCAGTGATCAGAACGGCTTTGTAAAGCTTTCAAGGCAAAAGGCCAAGGGTGTAAGAACATGGGATATGATAGAGGAGGCATTTCAGAAAAACCAGCCTGTGGACGGGAGGATTACCGGGAAAGTCAAAGGCGGCATGACTGTAAATATCGGCGGGGTAAATGCCTTTTTGCCGGGTTCCCAGATTGATCTGAAAGCACCCAGGAACACGGACAGTCTCATTGGACAGACCCATACATTCAAGGTCTTGAATCTCAATCATAAAGGGGCCAATGTAATTGTCTCAAGACGTGTTCTTCTTGAAGAGGAACGCAATAAACTCAGGGAGCAGACACTCACCAGGCTCAAAGAAGGAATCATTATGCAGGGAGTCGTCAAAAACCTCACGGACTACGGCGCATTTATCGACCTCGGGGGGATCGACGGCCTGCTGCACATATCCGATATGTCATGGGGGCGTATCAGCCACCCGGGTGAGTTATTCAGTATCGGGGACACTGTTGAAGTGATAATCCTCACCTTTGACACCGAGAATGAAAAGGTGACACTCGGCTACAAACAGAAAAAACCCGATCCGTGGGCCAGCGTGGAAGAAAAATATCCGGCAGGACAGAAGGTGTTCGGGAAAGTAATTACCATCACTGATTACGGCATATTTATCGAACTTGAAGAAGGAGTCGAAGGACTTATACATGTCAGTGAAATAGACTGGATAGAAAAGTCAATAAAACCTTCCAAATATTTTTCCATAGGCGATAAGGTGGAAGCGGTAATATTAAAAGTAAGCAAGAATGATAAAAGGATATCGCTGAGCATAAGGCAGCTCAAGCCTAATCCCTGGGAGATTGTAAAGGATAAATACACTGCCGGGCAAGAGATCAGGGGAAAGGTAAAAAGCTTTGCCGAATTCGGGGCATTTATCTCCATGGACGAGGGAATAGACGCACTGCTCCATATTTCAGATATTTCCTGGGTAAAACGTATAAAACATCCTTCGGACATTCTGAAAAAAGGAGAGGAGATTGAGGTTATTGTCCTGAATATCGAGCCTGAAAAAGAGAGAATCTCCGTCGGTCTCAAGCAATTGACGCCTGACCCGTGGATTAACGAAATACCGGCCAGGTATAATCTCGGGGATACTGTAAACGGGAAGGTCGCAAGCACTGCTGATTTCGGGCTTTTCATAGAATTAGAAGACGGGGTGGAAGGATTGATACATATATCGGAGATTGAAAAAAAGCCTGACGAAAGGATAGAAGAACTCTTCAAACCGGGAACTGAAGTGACGGCAAGAATAATAAATATTATTCCCGCTGACAGGAAAATAGACCTCAGCATGAAAACCATGATAGGGTAAAAATTTAAAATTAACAATTGAGTCACTCCACTTTATCCTCTCTCCCCTGAGGGGTGTGGGGTACTCAATCAGAAAACCGGAAATGAAAAAACTCCTGATCTTCTTCGCAATAATTTTTGCAATCATAGCAATCCTCAGTCTGATACTGACA